>JBPCTQ010000401.1:0-8348 GCA_051011595.1 Acidimicrobiales bacterium | reverse complement strand
CTCATCCCGGGTGATCCAAACGCCGGCGTTCGCGCGAACTGGAACACTCAGGGAACTCATCGCTCGGTCTTCTACGAAACATACGTGTGCGGCGTAGACCAGGGCTCAGCGAGGCCAGGTCACGATTCGCTCGTCAACGTGCCCGTCAACTTCTCGTCGATGCTCGTGGATCTGGATCCGACCCTGCCGAACACATCGCAACTGTTCTTCGACGACCTGACCGTCGGCATACAGGGTGGCCCCCGGATTCACATGCCCAACAACGGACCAATGGTGGCCCGATACATCAACTTTGGCCGCAATCCCAGCCTGGAGATCGCCGGAACTGCTTCGGTGATCTGGCAAGCCTCCTGTGTCGAAGGACTCTTCCTGGACGTCAGCGACTCACCGGTCCTGGTGGCGATGAAGGAGTCGATCGACAGTGGGGCAGCCGACGGGCTCACGGTCCGGATCAACGCCTACCGCACGATCTACTTCGACGGTCCACCGGTGCCAGCCAATCTCGACGATCGCTTCACGGCACTGCGCGATCGGGTCAAAGGCGGTGGTTTCCAACCCAACCCGGCTCGCAGTCTGATCGTCGGCGCCGTTGGGCTACATCGACACGGAGAACCACCCGCAGTCCCCGGCGACCGGCAACTCTCGGGAAACCTCGGCACCGCGTTCGCTCGGCTCGATCGCGACACCAAACAGCTGACCGTCGATCTCGCCAACACCGTCCCCGAAACCGACTTCGCCGCCACCAAGGCCGACCTCGGCGAGCTCCCCGTCGCGGCCGGCGACACGCTGCTCGGCACCCTCGACTACGGCGACTACGACCAGGTGGCCTATCGCGAGACGGCCGGGTTGGTCACGATCGATCTCGACGACGATTTACTCGACGCAGCCGAGTCGTCCGACCTGGCCCTCTCGAGCTCGAGCACGCAGGCCGCCATCACCGAACAGAGCCTCACGGCGGTCGTGGAGCCACCCAACGTCTATCTCGAGGGTGCCGACCGTGCATCGGTTGTGGTTCAGATCCTTCGGCACGGCGTGCCGGTCACCGAGCAGATCCGGGTCCAAGTGGCGGAGGTACAGCGTTCGATCCCGGCCCCGGCACCGCAGATGCAGCTCCAGGTGGTCGACACCGACGCTCAGGGCCGAGTGAGGCTGACGTTCAGCAGCGATGGCAGCACCAGCCTGCAGGTCTATCCGGGGTCGTCACAGTGGGTGCTGACACCGTTCGAAGGGTCCGCACCGGCGGCACCGACATCCACTGACAACGCCCGCGACTGCTACGTGGCAACCCGAGTGACGCCGGCCGACGACGACATCGCCGCGCTTCCACCCACCTGGGCGAATGTGTACCAGCACGTGCTCATCGATTGGCACGCCTTGGCGCCATGTATGGACAACTGGCTGCCGCTCGGCAACGAGGCTGAATGTCGCCGGATGGCCGCTGTCATCAAGGCACTGACCAGCGTCGACCATTTCGACAACTTCGACTACATGCCCGTCACCAGGGGAATGACCAAGGGTCAGCGCACCCTGCTCCACAAGTGGTGTGACGATACCGCTCCCCCCGGCCCCGCAACCGCGTTGATCACAGAGGACGCGACCACCACCGAGTTGCCCATCGCGTCCGAGACGACCCCTATCGATCTGTCGCGCGGCTTCTCGAGCCCAGACCCGATGGGATGACGAGTCCGGTCGGCGCCCGGTTCGTGCCTGTCAGCCTCGTGGCCAGCGCGGCAATCGGCATGGTCATCGCCGTCTGGCTCTCCGCATCAGCGATGGGATGGGACGAGAACCGAGTCGTTTCCTGGATCCCGGAATCGACCTGGATCGCCGCCCTCGTCATTGTGGCCTTGATCGTGGCCGATGCCATCCTCCCCATCCCCGCCACCCTGCTCATGCTCGGTTCGGGTGCGCTGCTGGGCCCGGTCACCGGCGCTCTCGTCAACGCCGTCGGGCTGCTCCTGGCCGCGCTGGTGGGCTACGGCATCGGTCGGATGGCGGGCGCTCAGAGCAGGCGTCAGTGGTTGCCGAGCGAGTCCACGAGGCCGCTTGTCATGGTCGCAACAACTCGGGGGCTCCCGGTCCTCAGCGAATCGGTCGCCATCGGCGCTGGCGTTCTACGATTCCCGGTCAACGGCTTCGCCGGTGCGACCGCGGTTGGCGCGCTGAGCGTCGGAATTGTCTATGCCGTGGCCGGCGCGGCAGCCACCGACCATTGGGCACTGGCGATCGTTGCCGCCGGCGTCGCGACGCTCGGCTACCTGATCACCAAAGGGGTCATGTTCCAGGTCGGAGATCCATAGCCACTCGCGACCATGTCGATCTCTGCGGCCCGCGGTCTGGTGCCGGATCACTGCTGGCGTTCGGCGAGGACTGCGGCCAACACCACCGCCTGGTTGTGTTCGGTGTCGCGTGCGCCGTAGAGCAACGTGGTGGGACGTTGACGGACCAGATCGACCAGGGTGTCGAAGTGCTCGTTGTCGGCCAGCTCGGCTCGGTACCGCACCTGGAACTCGTCCCACCGCGCCGGGTCGTGGCCGAACCACCGCCGGAGGTCGTCGGAGGGACCGACCTCGGGCAACCACTGATCGAGGGCGGCATCGGCCTTGCGCACGCCGCGCGGCCAGACCCGATCGACCAGCACACGCTGGCCGTCGCCGACATCGGGTTCGTCGTAGATGCGTTTGATCCGGATCACCGTGGTCGTTTCGTCGAAGCAGTTCTAGCGGGTGGCCGACAGCCGTGGTCAGATGAACCATGCCCGACGTGATGCTGGTGACCGGTTCCAGCCGTGGCATCGGCGCGGCCACCGCCCGCATGGCCGCGGCCCGGGGGTATTCGGTCGCCGTCAACTACACCACCAACGAGGTGGCGGCCCAGGCCACCGCATCGGCGTGCCGCCAGAGCGGCGCGGCGGTTGTCACCGTGCAGGCCGATGTCTCGTCCGAGGACGAGGTGGCGGCGATGTTCGACGAGGTTCAGGATCAGCTGGGTCCGATCGCGGTCCTGGTCAACAACGCCGGGATCCTGCACCAACAGATGCGCTTCGACCAGATGAGCGTGGACCGATGGCGCGAGGCCCTCGACGTGAACGTGATCGGTTCGTTCCTGTGCGCCCGCCAAGCGGTGCGGATCATGTCCACCGACCAAGGTGGTGAGGGCGGGTCCATCGTCAACGTCTCGTCGGCTGCGTCGTATCTCGGTAGCCCCGGCGAGTACATCGACTACGCCGCCAGCAAGGGAGCCATCGACACCTTCACCATCGGCCTGGCCAAGGAGGTGGCAACCGAAGGCATCCGGGTGAACGCCGTGCGGCCCGGTGTGATCGACACCGGCATTCACGCCAGTGGCGGCGAGCCCGGTCGGGTGGAACGGGTGGCCCCGACTGTACCGCTCCAGCGCGGCGGCACAGCCGATGAGGTTGCCGAAGTCATCTTGTGGCTGGCGTCGGATGGCGCCAGCTACGTGACCGGCACCATCGTCAACTGCTCCGGTGGTCGCTGACGACGGCGGCCGTGGGCCCGTCGCGCGGATGCCGCTTACGATGCGGTGATGGACGAGCCGACCGAACGTTTCCGTGACCAGACCACCGTGCTGGGCGGCATCACCGGTGAGGTGGTCGAGATGGTCAGTGCCAACCCGACCAACTTCCACCAAGCCGTCACCGACCCCGACGGCTGCGAACCACTCCGCATCGACGGGAAGCTGTTCGTCCCGTCGTCGACCCCGGCCCCCCTGGTCATGGTCATCCCGGGCAGCCTCGGAGTGGGGCCCAATCACCTGGCCCACGCCGAAACCATGCTCGATGCCGGCTACGCCGCCTTCGTGCTCGACCCATTCGGCCCTCGGGCGGTGGTGTCGACCGTGGCCAACCAGACGCAGTACTCGTTCGCCGCCAGTGCCTTCGACGTGCTGGCCGCTCTTCGCCACCTCCGCGAGCATCCCGCCATCGATCCCGCTCGTATCAGTGCCCAGGGCCACAGCCGGGGAGGATCAGCCGTGCTGACGGCATCGATGCGACGGTTCGCCGATCCCATCGTGGGTCCCGACGTCGGCCTCGCCGGCACCTTCGCCGTGTACCCGTGGGCCGGCTACCAGTTCGTCGACCCGACAGTCGGTTCCACCGCCGTGCGATGCATCGTCGGCGAGCAGGACGACTGGGTTTCGGTGCAACAGGTGCAGTCCCAGGCCCACGCCATCGCGCTGGCCGGGGGAACGGCCAGCTGCCGGGTGGTGGCCGGCGCCGCCCACAGCTTCGACCGTCGCGAAGCGGTGCACCGCGACGACGACGCACGGGTCGCACCGGCCGCGCCGACGGTCCACCTCGACGACGACGGGGCGATGATCGATCCGCGGTCGGGTGTCGCCGACCCCGCTCTCACCGACATGGAACTCTTCCTCGCCGCCATCGAGGCGGGGTACGGCCGCAAAGGTGCCCATCTCGGCGGTCTCGACGGCCAACCCGAGCTGTTCGAGGCCGACATGATGAGCTTCCACCGTTCGGTCCTGGGCTGACGGGCCGCGCCCGGCTACTGCTTCACTGCTCGGCGCCGAACAACCGAGCGCCCTCCTCGAGTCGTTCGAGCAGGCCGACCAGGGATTCGAGCTCGTCGGGCTCGAATCGATCGAAGATGATCTGCTGCAGGGCCCCGTGGAGCAGGGGGGCAACGGCATCGACCACATCCTGGCCGGCCGGGGTGAGTACCACCTGGTGCGCTCGCCGGTCGGTGGGGTCGGGTTCACGGCGAACCAGGCCGGCATCTTGGGCCCGGTCGAGCATGCGAGACACGTGGCTGGGACTCAACAGGAGCTGGCGACAGAGCTCCACCGCTCGCAGCTGACCGTCGGGCGCCAAGGCCAGTCGGGTGAGAAGGTCGAGCGTGGTGGAGTCGTAGCCCACCTGGTCGACCACCTGCCGGTCGAGTGCATCGCTGAGCGCGATGTTGGCCGCCAACAGGGCACCCGATGGACCCAGCATGGTCGGATCGATTCCTCGGCCGCTCGACGTCATGGCCTCGACGATAGTGGGTTGACAATCATTCTGTGCACACTTATTGTGTGCACAACTACTAGCGCCTGCCGATCGAACCCCCTGGTGATCCATGCCGTCTCACAACACCGAACTGTCCGACCCCACCACCACCGAGACCGGACACCCCAATCGGTGGGCGGTGCTCTGGATCCTCTGCGGCTCACTCGTCATCGTGGTGGTCAGCGTCAGCTCGCTGAACGTCGCCATCCCTGCCATCCAGCGGTCGTTGGGCACGTCGGGCAGCGAGCTCCAGTGGATCATCGATGCCTACGCCCTCACGTTCGCCGGCCTGTTGTTGCCGGCCGGCGCCGTCGGTGATCGCTACGGCCGGCGCGAAGCCTTACTCGGCGGCCTGGCCGTGTTCGGCCTGGCCTCGGTCGGTGGCATGCTCGCCGGATCGGCCGGTGAGCTCATCGCCTGGCGAGCGCTCATGGGAGCCGGGGCGGCCTTCATCATGCCCGCCACCTTGTCGATCATCGCCACGGTCTTCCCGCCCGCCGAGCGAGGACGAGCCATCGCCATCTGGGCCGGCTTCGCCGGTGCCGGCGGGGCCATCGGCTTGTTGTCGAGCGGGCTGTTGTTGGAGGCCTTCTGGTGGGGATCGGTCTTCCTGGTGAACGTTCCCATGGTGATCATCATGGTCGTCGCGGTCGTCCTGATCGTTCCCACCTCGAGGGACCCCGAGGCCACTCCGCTCGACCCCATCGGAGGTGTCCTCTCGGTCATCGGCCTGGGGGCCCTGGTCTTCGGCATCATCGAAGGACCCGAGGTCGGTTGGGGTTCGACCACCGCCATGGTGAGCTTCGCCATCGCCACCGTCGCCCTGGTGGCCTTCGTCTTCTGGGAGCTGAACACCCGCTACCCCATGCTCGACCCGCGGTTCTTCACCAAACGAGAGTTCAGTCTGGGTTCGATCGTCATCACGCTCGCCTTCTTCGGGATCTTCGGGATGTTCTTCGCCGTGACCCAATACCTCCAGTTCGTGCAGGAGTACTCCGCTCTCGAAGCCGCCGTTCGAATCCTCCCCTACGGGTTGGTGCTGCTGGTCGTGTCGCCCCGCTCGGCCACGCTGAGCGCCCGTTTCGGCAGTCGGCCGGTCATGGTCGGGGGTCTCATCCTGGCCGCCATCGGGTTCGGGGGCCTGGCGTTGGTCCGCCCCGACACTGCGTACCTCCATGTGGGTTCGGCCCTGGTGCTCGTCGCTCTGGGCACCGGGCTGTTGATGCCGCCGGCCACCACCGCGCTGGTGGCCTCGCTACCGCCCGAGAAGGCGGGGGTCGGTTCGGCCATGAACGACACGACACGCGAGGTCGGCGGTTCGATCGGCATCGCGGTGGTGGGAGCGCTGCTCTCCATTGGATACCGCGACGGGCTGGGCTCGGCCCTCGACAACGCACCAGTCGAGGTGGCCGAAGCGGGGCACGACTCCATCGGCGGACTGTTGGCGGCGGCCGCCGAGCTCCCCGACGCCATCGCCGGACCACTGCTCGAGACCGGTCGACTGGCCTTCACCGACGGCATGCGCCTGGGAATGGGGGCCGCCGCCGCCACGTTGGTGGTGGCCGCCGCCCTGGTCGCCGCCTTCTACCCCTCCCCCGAGGAGACCTCATGAGCCCACCCATCACAATCACCGCCATCGTCGGCAGCCTGCGCCGCCAGTCGTTCAACCGAGCGGTGTTCACCGCGGCAACCGAACTGCTGGGCGAGCAGACGCGGCTGGTCGAAGCCGACCTGGGCGATGTGCCCCTCTACAACGGCGACGTCGAAGCCGAGGGCGATCCCGAACCAGTGGCTGCCCTGAAGCACGCGGTCGCCACCACCGACGGACTGATCATCTTCACCCCCGAATACAACCGCGGCGTTCCTGCCGTCACCAAGAACGCGGTCGACTGGCTGTCGAGAACACCAGGCGCCAGCCCGCTGGCCGAGGCAACCGTCGGCATCGTGGCCGCCACCCCCGGCCGCCACGAAGCAGCCGGGGTGCGTGGCCACCTGGCCACGTCCATCACCGCCAACACCGATCGGCTCTACGAGCCGACCCTGGGGTTGGCCAGCATCGGCCACCTCCTCGAAGACGGCAGATTGACCGATGCCGAGACCCGTAGCCGCCTGGCCGATTGGCTCGGCGGCTTCGTGCAATACGTGAAGGAGACCCAACATGACTGAACGTACCATCAGCTCCACCACCATCGCCGAGGCGCAACCAGGCACCGGCATCCTCCATCCCTTCCCCACGGCCGAGCTGGCCCACGTGGATCCCTTCGTGTTCCTCGACACCGGTGCACCGAGAGACCTCGGCGACGGTGAGATCTACGTGGGTCCCCACCCACATCGTGGTGTCCAACCGGTGAGCCTGCTGTTTCGAGGTCGCATCGAACATCGTGACTCGCTGGGCACCCACCGCGTCATCGACTCCGGGGGAATGCAGTGGTTGGTGTCGGGGTCGGGTGCCCTCCACGAGGAAGTACTCGCCGGCGACGAAGCCGGTGTCTTCCACATGGCCCAGCTGTGGGTCAACGTGCCCGCCGCCCTCAAACTGGACGCGCCCGAGCACCACGCCGTGCCGGCCGAGCAGATCCCGGTGATCGACGACATGGGCGAAGCCGCTCATGTGCGGCTCTACGCCGGGCCCCTCGGAAACCATGTCGGGCCCGCACCACTTCCCACGCCAGTGCTCGTGGCCCACGTGTCGCTCACCGCCGGTGGTTCGATCCGGATTCCGGTGCCGCCGGGGTGGAACGTCGCCGCCTGCGTGGTGGCCGGTTCGATCGACGGTGACGGCACCACGCTCGAGCCCGGGGCCACACCTGTCTACGCCGACGACGGCGACCATGTGTTGCTGCGGTCGGCCAGCGGCGGTGAAGTGCTGTTCATGGCCGGCGAGCCCATCGGCGAATCCATCGCCATGGGTGGCGGCTTCGTGATGAACACCCGTGACGAGATCACGGCTGCGTTCGACGACTACGAGTCCGGTCGTATGGGCCAACTGAGTGCGTCGCGATGAGCGGCGAGCCCCGCACCGTCGCCGAGATCACCGGTCACGAGCGAATCGATGGTGTCGTTCCCGGTGTCCGTGGTCAACGAGCATTCCCCATCGCCAGCCGAGCGGTGGTCGACCCCTTCGTCATGCTCGACCACATCGGCCCCGCCCAGCTCCCCGACGACTTCGCGGTCGACGGCCACATGCACCCCCATCGCGGCTTCGAGACGCTCACCATGATGTTCGAAGGGGTCATGAACCACCTCGACTCGACCGGGTTCGGTGAGCACCTTCCCTCGGGATCGACACAGAACATGGTGGCCGGACGGGGTATCCAGC
>JBPCTQ010000400.1:0-8439 GCA_051011595.1 Acidimicrobiales bacterium | reverse complement strand
GGCACGTAGACCCGGGCACCATCCTGCAGCAGGGCGGCCAGGTTGATGCGGGCCAGATCGGCCTCGGAAGTGGCGCCACCGGCCGCGTCGACGGCGTCGTTGACCCGTTGTTCGGTGGTGAGCTGGTACACGCCCGGGCGGGCAACCGCTCCGGCCACGTGGATGACAACACCGATGGGCGAGGTGGTGGCCGATGCCACTGCTGGCGATCCCGGGGCCGGCGCGGTGGCCGCCGCCATCGGCAGGCTGGCCTCCACGGGTGGTGCCGCCGGGCGCAACAACCACACCGCGGCGCCCACGGCCAGGACACCGAGCGCCAGCAGGCTCAGCAGCCGTCGCCAGTCGGACCAGTCGGTGAGCAGTTGTCGGAGCCGGCCCGGTTGCTGGTCGGGTTCGGGGGCGCGCAGCTGGGCCAGGGGGTCGACATCGTCGACGGTCCCATCGAGCCGGGACATGACGGTTCTCCTCGATCGATGACCGGGGGAAGCCGTCGAGGCCGACCCTAGCGGGTCAACCCAGCTGCCGGTTCAGACCGCTCATCTCCTCGCTTCTGGTAGTGCAGCGACAGCTCCACGCTGACGCTGCACTACCAGAACCAGAAGTTCCGGAGTCAGAAGAGGGCGTTGGTGAGCCGTTTGCGCCACTCGGCGGTGCGGGGGTCGTCGGCCCCCAGTACCTCGAGCAGATCGATGAACTCCTGGCGAGCGGCGTCGTCGGTCTTCACTCGGGCGAGGAGCCCGCCGAGTTTGGTGTCGACATCGTCGCCCGCGGCGTCGGGGCCCATTCGGGCCAGGGCGGCCACCCGCCGGCTCTCGGCCGTCTCGGGGATCTTGGCCAGCAACTCCAAGGCCTGCTCGGCCCGATCGCTGGTGGCCCAGATCTCGGCGAGAGCTACCACCACCTCGGGGTTGTCCGGTTCCAGGTCGAGTGCCTGGAGCAGCGATGCCTCGTCGCCGGCGGCCACCAACAACTCGACCGCGCTCTGTTCTTCGGTGGGCAACAGCTTCTGCACGAACTCGGCCACCATGGGTTCGGCCTGGGCGCCCATGAAACCATCGACCACGGCGCCGTCCTTCATGGCGTACACCGCGGGGATCGACTGCACCTTGAAGGCCTGACCCACACCGGGATTCTCGTCGACGTTGACCTTGGCCAGCTCGACCCGACCACCGGTGTCGCCGATGACCTTTTCGAGGATCGGGCCGAGGGTCTTGCACGGGCCGCACCACGGCGCCCACAGATCGACCACCACCGGAACCTCGTTGGAACGGTCGATCACTGCGGTCTGGAACGTTTCGTCGGTGACGTCAGCCATACCTTCTCCAACGGGCTCGATCGGACGGACATTCCAGGGTATGGAACCGGTGGCCGTGTACGACGCCCTTTCCTGCCCACCACTGCTAGACAGAGCCTGATGAGCGCTTCTGACGTCGCCGGCATCGACACCGCCGCCTTGACCCCGTGGTTCGACGAACGCGTGCAACGGCAGGGCCCGCTGCACTTCGATCTCATCGCCGGTGGACGCTCCAACATGACCTACCGGGTGAGCGACGACACCGGGGTGCGTTGGGTGTTGCGCCGCCCGCCATTGGGCCAAGTGCTGGCCACGGCCCACGACATGAGCCGCGAACACCGGCTCATCGACGCCCTCCAGGACAGCGACGTGCCCGTTCCGCCCCTGGTCGGGCTCAGCCCCGACGACACCGTGAACGGCGCGCCGTTCTACGTGATGGCGTTCGTCGACGGCACGGTGGCTCGCAACCCCGAGTCGGCCCGCGAGCTGAGCGAAGCCCAGCGCATGACCGCCAGCCGCGACCTCATCGACGTGATGGCTCGCCTCCACGCCATCAACCCCGACGAGGTCGGCCTGCACGACCTGGCCAAGAAACAGGATTACATCGCCCGTCAGCTGCGGCGCTGGAAAGGTCAGTTCGAGAAGTCGAGCACCCGCGACGTACCTCTCATGGGTGAGCTCCACGACCGCCTGGTGGCGTCGATCCCCGCGCAGAAGACCGCCGGCATCGTGCATGGCGACTTCCGTCTCGACAACTGCATCATCGGTTCGGACGGCAAGGTGGCATCGGTGCTCGACTGGGAGCTGTGCACCCTGGGCGACGTGCGGGCCGACCTCGGGCTGCTGCTCGTCTACTGGACCGAACCGGGCGACGACATGACGGCGCTGGCCGACGCCCCGACCACCGTTCCCGGCTTCGCCACCCGCAGCCAGCTCACCGAGTGGTACGCCGAAGCCACCAACACCGACCTGGGCGAACTCGACTACTTCGTCGCCTTCTCCTACTGGCGCCTGGCCTGCATCCTCGAGGGGGTCTTCTCGCGGTACGTCGCCGATGTCATGGGTGACCAGCCCGAAGGCTTCGAGGCCTTCGGCGATGGGGTCATCAACCTGCTCGAGACCGCCGACCAAACCATGAGATCGTCGTGAGCCTGCTGTCGCCGCTGCCGCCCACCGACCTGCACGAACCCGTGCTGGTGATCAGCCTCGACGGCTGGATCGACGCAGGCGAGGGCGGTGCCATGGCCCGGCGTCAGATGCTCGATCGCACCACCACTCCCCTGTCGATCGCCGATGCCGATGCCCTCTTCGACCACCGCGCCCGACGGCCCACCCTGCACATCGAGGACGGTGTCGCCACCGAGCTCGAATGGCCCGAGCTCAAACTCGAAGCGCTGGCTGACGACCGGGGCCGCGATGTGGTGTTGCTCCACGGAGCCGAACCCGATCAGGGCTGGCACGCCTTCGTCGCCGAGGTGGTGTCGGTGTCGGTCGAGTTGGGCATCACCTTGGTGGCCGGCCTGGGCGCCTACCCCGCCGCCGCGCCCCACACTCGCCCCAGCCGGCTGTCGTGCACCGCGTCCACCCCGTCGCTGATCGAACGCCATCCCTTCACGCGGGCATCGGTCGAGGTGCCGGCCGGCATCCAGGCCGCCATCGAACAGGCGCTGCACCAACACGGCATCCCGGCCATCGGGTTGTGGGCCCAAGTGCCCCACTACCTCACCGGCGTGAGCTATCCCGAAGCCGCCGCCGCACTGCTCGACGGCCTCGACGCCGTGGCCAAACGTCGTTTCGACACCACCGACCTCCGCGAACAGGCCATCGGCACCCGCAACCGGATCGACCGCCTCATCGCCGAGAACGATCAGCACGTCGACATGCTGGGCCAACTCGAAGCCACGTACGACTCCCAACTCGAGGTCGACCCACCGCTGCCCACGGGCGACGACCTGGCCGCCGACTTCCAGGCATTCCTGCGCGAACAAGGCGACTGAGAACCGCTTCTCACCGCCACCATCCTTGATCGAATCGCGACGCGGTTCTAGGTTGAATCGTGCCGGGCCAACCGGTCGGCGATGGAATCCTGGAGGGGAAGCCAATGAAACCCAAGCTGTGGCGTGCACTCGCCCTGTTGTTTGCCTTCGTACTGATAGCCAGTGCATGTTCGAGTGACGACGATGGCGACAGCGCCAGCGATACCACCGAAGCACCGGCCGACGACGGTGGCACCGAGGCACCATCTGAGGACGAGGCTCCGGCCGACGACGGCGACACCGACACCGTCGACCTCACCCAGGGAGGCAGCACTCTCGACGCGGTGCAAGAAGCCGGTGTCGTCAAATGCGGCACTCGTGACGCCCTGCGTGGTTTCGCCTTCGTCGATCCCGACACCGGCGAACGAGCCGGTTTCGACAACGACTTCTGCAGCGCCATCGCCGCCGCCGTGCTCGGCGACTCGACCGCCACAGAGTTCGTCGATGTCGAAACCTCGGACCGTTTCACCCAGCTCCAGTCGGGTGAATACGACGTGCTGGTGCGCAACACCACCTTCACCGCTACCCGTGACGGCGTCGAGGCTGCCACCTTCGCCCGGCCCAACTACTACGACGGCCAGGGCATGATGGTGGCCAGTGACAGCGAGTTCCGGAGAATTCGCGACATGGACGGCGGAGTGATCTGCAGCGCCGGCGGCACCACCAGCGAAGGCAACATCGCCAACGAAGCCACCCGCCTCGGCATCACGCTCGAGGTGCTGTCGTTCGACGACACGGCCCTGCTCCAGGAGGCCTTCCTGGCCGGGCGTTGCGACGGCTGGACCAGCGACAGAAGCCAGCTGATCGGCCTGCGTAGCGACTACCCCGATGGGGCCGACAGCCTGCGCATCCTCGATGAGGTGTTCTCCAAGGAGCCGCTGGCTCCGGCGGTGAACGACGGCGATGATGCCTGGGCATCGGCCATCGATTGGACCATCATCGCCACCATCCAGGCCGAAGAGTTCGGCATCACATCGGCGAACGTCGACGAGTTCCTCACCTCCGAGGATCCCAACATCCAGCGTTTCCTCGGCGTCGAGGTCGACGGTGCGGTGCTCGATCCGGGTCTGGGACTGCCGGGTGACTTCGCTTACCAGGTGGTGAAGCAGGTCGGGAACTACGGCGAGATCTTCGATCGCCACCTCACCCCGCTCGGGCTCGACCGAGGCCTCAACGCCCTCTACACCGACGGTGGCCTGATGTACGCCCCGCCGTACAAGTAACAGACAAACAGCGTGATCAATGACCGGCTCGGGGCCTTCGGGCCTCGGGCCGGTGCTGTCTCAAAGGGGGGATGTGGCGACTGAGGACCGTCCGCCGTTCTGGCGGAACGTGAAGGTGCTGGGCTGGGCCTACCAGCTCTTGGTGCTCGGCATCGTCGTCGGCATCATCGCCTGGCTGATCTCGAACTTCCGCACCAACAGCGAGAAGCTGGGGATCCCCACCGGATTCGAGTTCCTCGACCAGCCGGCCGGATTTCCCATCGCCGGCTCGGGATTCCGCACCACCCAGCCCATCAAGGACGCCCTCATCGTGGGCGCCCGAAACACCATCTACGTGGCGTTGGCCGGCATCGTGTTGGCCACCATCCTGGGCATCTTGGTGGGTATCGCTCGGCTGTCGGGCAACTGGCTGCTGTCCACCGGGGCCCGAGTCTTCGTCGAGATCCTCCGCAACGTTCCGCTGCTGGTGATCGTCACCTTCTCGTACCTGGCCCTGGTGTTGTCGGTCCTACCTCGCATCGAGGATGCCTGGGACATCTTCGGCGTGGCCATATTCAGCAATCGAGCCGCCGCGGTGCCCTGGTACGAGGGGTCTGCCCTGTGGCTGGTGGCCGCCGCCGTGATCGCCGGAGTGGTGGCGTACGCCATGACGAAGTGGCGCGAACGGGTGAGCGACCGCACCGGGGCGTCGGCCTACGCCGGCTACTGGGCCATCGGCAGTTTCCTGGTGACGTTCATCGCCGTGTGCGCCGCCGCCGGCATGGGGGTCACCACACCCAGCCTCGAGGGCCGCAGTGTCACCGGTGGCATCGAGATGACTCCGGAGTTCCTGGCCCTGCTGTTGGCCCTCACCATCTACACGGCCAGCCACATTGCCGAGATCGTGCGGGGCTCCATCCAGGCGGTGGAAAAGGGGCAACAAGAAGCTGCCGATGCGTTGGCTCTCAGCTCCGGACAGCGCATGTGGTACGTGATCTTGCCCCAGGCCATGCGTATTGCCATTCCGCCCCTCGGCAACCAGTACCTCAACCTGTTCAAGAACTCGTCGCTCGGTGCCGTGATCAGCTACTTCGAGCTCACCAAGGTGAGCACCACCGCTGTCGGCAACGGTGCCCCGGCGGTACCGGTGTTCACGGTGCTCTTGATCATCTACCTGATCGGCTCGCTCATCTTGTCGGCCCTGGTGAACCTGGCCAACCGGCGACTGCAGTTGGTGGAGCGATGACCACCACCAGCCCGACGTCCACGCAGTCACCCGCCCTGCGCTGGGTCCGCCGCCACCTCTTCCGAACTGTCGGCGACTCGATCATCACCGTCATCACGGCGGTGGTGGTGGGTTACATCCTTTACCGCTCCATCAACTTCGTCTTCGTCACCGGGCGGTGGGAGATCGTTCGAGCCAACCTGTCGCTGTTCATGGTCGGCTTGTACGACCGCGACGAGCTGTGGCGTCCCGCCCTGGCCCTCATCGTGGCCGGAGGGCTGGGTGGGCTGCTGGCCGGCATGGTGCACCGGCGCCAGCGCGACGCCGGAACCGCCGACGAACCCGAGAGCGCGGCCGCCTACGCCCGCACCCTGGCCGGACGCCTGTGGCCGGCCGTGATCGGTGTGCTGGTGTTGTTGTTCCTGGCTCGCACCATCACCCCGTGGCTCATCGTCGGCGCCACCGTGGTAGCCGCGGTGGTCTTCCGGTTCATCGGCCTACGACTGCCCCGTGGAGCGCTGGCCCCGGTCATCGTGGCGATCTTCGTCATTCTCGTGTTCATGGTGTGGCTGCTGGCCCAGGGCACCGGTTGGGATGAGTGGGGCGGCCTCATGCTCAACGTCTTCCTCTCCGCCTTGTCGATCGCGCTGTGTTTCCCTCTGGGCGTGCTGTTGGCCCTGGGGCGCCGATCGGAACTGCCGCTCATCCGGGCCATATCCACCGGCTACATCGAGCTGTTCCGCGGCGTGCCGCTCATCGTGTTGTTGTTCATGGTGAACAACACCTTGCAGTTCTTCGTACCCGAGTCGATCGCGCCCAGCTCGGTGGTGCGAGCCATCGTGGTCTTCACCTTGTTCACTGCGGCGTACGTGGCCGAGATCGTGCGCGGCGGCCTGCAGTCGGTGCCCCGAGGGCAGGTCGAGGCGGGCCAGGCCCTGGGGATGTCTCCGGTGCGTATCACTTTCCTCATCGTGTTGCCCCAGGCGCTGCGCAACGTGATCCCGGCCCTGGTGGGTCAGTTCATCAGCCTGTTCAAGGACACCACCCTGGCCGGCGCGGCCATGGGTTTCCTCGAACTGTTGCGCACGGCCGAGGCCGTCACCGCCTTCCCCGACTTCAGCGGTCAGGGACTCATCGCCGAGACCCTGGTGTTCGTCACGTTCATCTTCTGGGTGGGTAGTTACACGATGTCGAGAGAGAGCCAGCGGCTCGAGACGAAACTGGGAGTGGGAACGCGATGACCGACGATGTGTTTTCCGACGCCACCCAGGTGGCCGGCACCGGCGAGGTGATGATCGAGCTCACGGGCGTCGACAAATTCTTCGACGACTTCCAGGCGCTCACCGACATCAACCTCCGCGTCGGCCGCCAAGAGGTGGTGGTGGTGATCGGCCCGTCCGGTTCGGGCAAGTCCACGATGATCCGGTGCATCAACCGGCTGGAGAACCACGATGCCGGTCGCATCGTGGTCGACGGCACCACACTCTCCGACGACATTCGCAACATCCAGGAAATTCGTCGCGAGACCGGCATGGTCTTCCAGCAGTTCAACCTGTTCCCGCACGTCACCGTGCTCGACAACATCACCATGGCGCCCCGCAAGGTGCGCAAGATGCCCAAGGCCGAAGCCGAGCAGCTGGGCCGCGACCTGCTCGAGCAGGTGAAGATCCCCGAACAGGCCGACAAGTACCCCGGTCAACTCTCCGGCGGCCAGCAACAACGGGTGGCCATCGCCCGTTCGTTGGCCATGCGACCCAAGGTGATGCTCTTCGACGAGCCCACGTCGGCCCTCGATCCCGAGATGATCAACGAGGTGCTCGAGACCATGAAGGATCTGGCCAGTGAGGGAATGACCATGATCGTGGTGACCCACGAGATGGGATTCGCCCGTGAGGTGGCCGACCGGGTGGTGTTCATGGCCGACGGTCAGATCGTGGAGGTGGGCCCTCCCGAGCACTTCTTCACCAACCCCACCGAGCCGCGCACCCAGGAGTTCCTGTCGCAGATCCTCTGAGGTCGCGAGGCCGGGCCCGGCTGTTGGTGGTGGGCCTGACGTCGCTGGTCCTCGTGGCCGCAGCCTGCTCCTCCGGGGGCGACGGACCACCGGCAACCCCTACTGCCGTCTCGATCGTGGCCACCGGCTGCGGGCCGGTTCCCCAGCGGGGCCAGGGTGTGGCCATCGACGACGCTCGAGCGGTCACGGTCGCCCACGTGGTGGCCGGGGCCGACGACATCTCGGTGGAGACAGCCGACGGTACGGTCCACCCCGCCACCATCGAGGCCATCGACGTCGCCAACGATCTGGCCCTACTGCGGGTGGAGGGTCTCGACGCCCAACCGGTGCGATTCGTGGACCTGGCGGTGGGCGACGCTGGTCGGCTGGGCACTACCACCCCCTATGAGGTGCTCGACGTCGTCGAGGTACGCATCAACGACATCTACGACGACCTCCCGACCGAGCGGGACGCCGTTCACATCGCCGCCGACGTCGCCGAGGGTGATTCCGGATCAGCGCTCATCGACGAGCAGGGTCGGGTGGGCGCCCTGTTGTTCTCGAAGTCGCGCGACGATCCATCCACCGCGTATGCCACCTCGGCCGCCGAAGTGGAGTTGTTCCTGGCCGACCGGGCCGGACAACCGGCCGCGTCGCCGGTGGCCTGTCGAGCGGACGCGTCCTAGCTG
>JBPCTQ010000399.1:0-6295 GCA_051011595.1 Acidimicrobiales bacterium | reverse complement strand
CCGCCATCCTGGGTATTCCCCAGGGAACCGTGAAGACCCGTCTGCAACGAGCCCGTCAACAGCTCGGAGGTGCCATCCGATGAGCAATCCCGTCGAAGACCAGCTGCGCCGGGCCGGTCAGGCCGATCCTCGCCATCTCGCCGGCGCGGTTCGAGTCGATCCCGACCGTCTGCGCAGCAGCCGAGCCGCCGTCGACGCCCTCCTGCTGGCGCCCCGGCCCTCGTGGCTCGAACGAGTGTTGCGCCGCGTCGGAGTGAGCGAAGGTGTCAGCCGGCTCATCACGGCCACCCCGGGGCTGCGGCGGGCGTGGCTGGTGGCGGTGGTGGCGGCGCTGCTCTTCGCCATCAGCGTGGCCACCAACAGCACCGAACAAGGCGCCGATCGGATCGTCGCCTTCCTCACCATCGCTCCCCTCGTACCACTCGGAGGTGTGGCCCTGGCCTTCGGATCCGGCGTCGATCCCACCAACGAAACGATGCTGGCCGCACCGATCGACGCATTCCGAGTCTTCGTGATCCGCTCGCTCACCGTGCTGGCGGCCAGTATCGCCATCCTCGGATTGGCCTCGTTGCTGGTGGCATCGGGCGGATGGCACCGGGTGGCTTGGTTGCTCCCGGCCCTGGCCGTCACCCTCACCGCCGCGGCGCTTTCGTCCCGCGTCGAGCCACGGGTGGCAGCCACCGCGGTCGGTATCGGGTGGCTGGCCCTGGTGCTGGTGATCGTGAACGTGCCCGACGCGCCGAGCGACGCGTTCGGCCCGCCGCTCCAAGTGGTGAGCGCGGTGGTTGCTGTCGCCGCGGCGGTGGCGGTGACGGCTCGACGCCGACAATTCGACATAGGAGTAGCCGGCCGATGACCGCCCCGGTGATCGAGCTCCGCCAGACGCAGCTCCGGTTCGGATCCACAGTGGCGCTCGATACACCGACCTTGCGCCTGGGTCCGGGCCTCACCGCCGTGCTGGGTCGGAATGGGTCGGGCAAGAGCACACTGGCCCGCCTGCTGGCGACGGTGTGGGATCCCAGCCAGGGCGTGGTGATGGTCGATGGGGTCGCCCTGGTCGATCCCCCCAGCCGCCTCCATCTCCGACGCCGCTTGGGGTACGTCGCCCAGCAGAACGGCCTCCCGCAACGCATGCGGGTGGCCGACTACTGCGACTACGTGGGTGTCCTCAAGGAGATCTCACCGCAACGCACCCGGCTTCGCTGGACCCACTGGGTGCTGGCCCAGGTGGGACTGCTCGACCGGGCCGGCGACCGGATCAAGACGCTCAGCGGCGGAATGCAGCGGCGCCTGGCCATCGCCCAGGCCCTACTCGGCGGTCCCGACGTGTTGATCCTCGACGAACCCGACGCCTCACTCGACCCCGAGCAGCGGGCCCGGATCCGCACGATCGTCACCCACGATCCCGATCGCACGACGGTCGCCATGACACATCACCCCGACGAGCTGGCCGGTGGCGCCGACCGGGTGCTGGTTCTCGATGCCGGGCGAATCGTGTACGACGGGACACCTGGCCAGTTGCTGCAACGCACTCCGAGTCGAACCCTCGAGGCCGGATTCCGGTCGGTACTACCGGCGGTGGTCAACCCAGCGCCTGGGCGACCGCCGCCACCGCATCGGCACATGCCGGGTTGACGGTACCGGGCACCACGATCACCTCATCGACCACACCCGACTCCCGCGCCGCCGCCAGCGCATCGGCCAGCCGCCCGGCCCCGTTGAGTGTCGCCGATCGAGCCATGGCGTCGGCCCAGTCATCACCGAAAATGGCCATGTAGTCACGGGTGAAGGACGACAACACCTGGTCGGCGTCGGCGACACCCAGCACCGCGAAGCAGGCCACCACGAACCGGGGCGGTTCGGTGCGGCCATGCGCCTCCCACACCGACCGGGCCAGGGTGGTGGCGTTGGTGATCTCACCGGGATCGAGACTCAGGCTGAACCCGGAGATACCCGTGGCCCATGCCGCCGCCCGAGCGGTGGCCTTGGGCCCCAATGCACCGGCATAGAGCGGTGGCCCACCGGATTGCACCACGGGTGGTCCGAGCGGCGGGGCGTCGGCCAGGGCCGGCGCGCTGGACCACAACCGGCGCATCTCGGCGACCTGGTCGTCGAGACGCTGATGGCGCGACGCCATGGACGCGCCCACACCCCGGTAGTCCTGCTCACGACCGCCGATACCCAGGCCCACATCGAGACGGCCGTCGCTGATCATGTCCATGGTGGCGAGCTGCTTGGCCAGGAGCATGGTGGAATGCCACGGGGAGATGGCCAGATTGACCATCACTCGGACTCGCTCGGTGAGCGCCGCAGCCGCCGACAACGTCGAGATCATCTCCACGTTGTGGAACGTGATTCGCTCACCACACGAGATAGACGAGAAGGGGCCGTCGTCGGTGATGCGACACCAGTCGAGCAGTGTCGAGCGCTCCCAACCGTCGGCCATCGTGGGTAACGCCAGTCCGATCTTCATGGCGATGGATCCTACCGGTCCGCCCGCAGCCCGGAATCGGTCGGCAACCAGGTCGTTCGTGGTCCTAGCCTGGGGGCAGACCTGGGAGACACATCGTGACGATTCGACTCATTGCCGCCCTGTTCGCCTTTGCCGTGGCGGCATCGGCCTGCGGCGGCAGCGACGATGCCACCACCAGCGATGCCACCCCGGCCACCGATCCCGCGGCGACGTCGGCCGACCCGACAACACCACCAACAACAACATCGACCACGACGGCCGCGCCGCCCACCACCACCGTGGTGACCACCACCACGGCGGCCGGTCCGGTCCCGGAGCTGGCCACCTATGAGGTCGAAGTCACCAGCGACGTCGTGTACGGCACCGGTGCGGTCCGCAACGGCGAGATCGACCTCATGGCGAAGCTCTTCGTCCCCGTCGACGCGGTCGGTCCACACCCGGTCTACATCCACCTCCCCGGCGGCGGGTTCCAGTTCTCCGATGCCAACAACTCCGGGCCGGCGAAGGCGCTGGCCGAGCGGGGTTTCGTGGCCGCCGCCTTCGACTACCGCGTGCAGGGTGATGACCCCATCCCGTCGGAGCGGGTGGGCGGCATCTACGACAGCGTGGGCGGGGCCGACGGTGGTGGTCTGGGCCGGGCCATCGCGGCGGCCGTCGAAGACGGACTGTTGGGCACCGAGTGGCTGCTGGCCCAGGCCGAGGAGCTCGATCTGGATCTCGATCGTGTGGTGCTCGGCGGCGGCTCGGCCGGAGCCATCACCGCCAATCACATCAGCTACACCGCCGAGGACTTCGGGTTCGAGCGGCCGTCGATCGCAGCCGCTGTCGACCTGTGGGGTGGATTCACCCTGGCCAAACCGGCCGAGACGGTCACCGGCGATGAACCTCCGGTGTTCATCGTGCACGGCACCGAGGACAACGTGGTGTCGTACACGTTCACCGAGGACTTCGTGGCCGCGGCCGAGGCCGCGGGTCTGCCCTATGAGGTGTATCCGGTACAAGGAGCCGGACACGGCGTCGACCTCGTCGCGACCGAAGCCGATGACGGCGTCACCCTCTTCGACCACATGGTCGCCTGGTTACGAACGACGCTCTATCCGGCGGCCTGACGAGCCGGCGGGCAGGAACCGATCAGGAAGCTTCGAGCGCCCGGGCGGCCCGTTGGGCGGCAACCTGGCGGCGACCGATGATGGGGGTGGTCGGGGGGAACCCGGCCGAGGCCCGTTCACCTTCTGACTCGCCACCCCAGAAGCCGAGCTCGCGGGTCTCGCGGGCGTGGGTGCGGCACTTCATCATCACCGGACAGGTGTGACAGATCGTCCGGGCCTTGGCTTCTCGACGTACTCTCGCCTCGGGCCGCTCGGCAAAGGGAGCGAAGAACAGATCGCTCTTCCCCTTACAAGCCGCTGTCTCCATCCAATCGATCGGATTGGTGAGATCCGGGGCGGGCGCGACGTCGATCATGGGGAAATACCTTCCGAAGAAAACCGGGCTGAGGCGCTACCAGCTGCCTCGCACAAGAGCGTCCTAGTTTTCGCGCCGTATAGGCCAAAAGGCCAATGAATGTTAGAGAACGGCCCATCTGTCCGAGAGATAGGCTTTGTGACCTGGCTATTTGCCAGAGATACCTGACGATTCGTCAGTTCTGGGCCGGCCCCATCACCTCGACCAACGCCGCGAGCACCACGTCGATGGACGGGTAGTCCCCCAATGCTGCGCCCTCGTGAGCCCACGCCAGGGCTCCATCGGGAGATCGGATCACCACGGCCGGTCGGTTCCTGACGTGGGTGGGGGTCGCCCACCCCTGTCGGCTCCCGCGTTTGATGGCCGACCCGTAGTTGACCGCCGAATCCCGTTTCATCAGCTCGCGGATCGACAGCTTGTCGGTGACGGCGATGGCGTCACGAAAGGCGAAATCGGGGTCGACCAGCAGCGGGAACCCGGCATCGGCCTGCATGGCCTGGGCCTGGTGCGGGCTGGCGGTACCCACCGCAGCCAGATCCGCACCCACGGCCACGAATCGTTCCCGGTTCTCGCGCAACTGCGTGAGGTAGTCCCGACAGGGAAGTCAACCGTAGTAACGCAGGACCTGGACCACGAGCCAGCCGTCGGAGACATCACTCAACCGGACCGGAGCTCCGCCGGGGTCGGCCAGTTCCACATCAGGGATCATGGCGCCGGTCGACAACATCGTGTCCTCCTGGGATCCGGGATCGGGCTCAGCTGAGCCAGGAGATGGCCTGCACCTCGGTGTAGGCCTCCAACCCCCAACGGCCTCGATCTCTTCCGACCCCCGACATCTTGAAGCCACCGAAGGGAGCCTCCATGTGCGGTTGGACCGAATTGAGCGCCACATTACCCGAGTCGATCTGTTGACCCAGCCGGTAGGCACGGGCCATGTCGCCGGAGTAGACGTAGCTGAACAGGCCGTAGGCCGAGTCGTTGGCCAGGGCCACCGCCTCGTCGTCGCCATCGTGAGGCACGACCACCACGACCGGACCGAACACCTCTTCTTGCACCACATGCATGTCGCTGCGACAGTCGGCCAGCAGGGTGGGGGCCACGAAGTACCCGGGTAGGTCGGGGCGCTCGCCGCCTGTGACGAGGGTGGCGCCGTCGTCGACCCCTCCCTTGATGAACTCCTCGACTCGGTCTCGGTGGGTCTCGGTGATGACCGGGCCCACCAGGGTGGCGTCGTCGAGGGCATCACCGACGGTGAGAAAACCGGCGATCGTCTTCAAGGTCTCGACCGTCTCGTCGTAGAGCGATCGGTGGCAGAGCACGCGGGTCGGTGCCGTACAGATCTGCCCGCTGTGGAATCCCCACACCGATGCGATGGCCTGGGTGGCCGCACCCACATCGGCGTCGTCGGTCATGATCAGTGCACCCTTGCCGCCGAGCTCCATCAGCAGCCGCTTCATGGTCTTGCCCGAGTTCTCGTAGATCTTGGCGCCGATCTGGGTCGATCCGGTGAACGAGATCATGTTCACATCGGGAGTGTCGACGAGGGCCGCCGGTGCCTCGGGACCCGAGCCGGTGAGGACGTTGACCACACCGGGCGGAAACCCGGCGTCGTGAATGGCCTCGGCCAGCAACAAGATCCCCAGCGGGTCCTGCGGCGCCGGCTTGATGACACAGGTGTTGCCCATGATGAGCGCGGGAGCGATCTTGCCGGCCACGTTGGTGAGCGGGAAGTTGTACGGCGTGATGCATGCCACCACCCCGACGGGCTGGCGGTGCACCATCGCACCCACCAGGCCGGCCGGACCCAGTCCGGTGGCCGCGGTGGTGAACGGGGGCACGGCCTCGTCGATGTTGAATTCCTTGGCGTGCCACCGGAACCGGTCGACCGTGGCACCCGAGACCTGCATGGTGCGAGCGATCTTGAGGGTGGCACCGGTCTCGGCCTGCACGATGTCGACCCACCCCGGCGTGCGCTCGGCCAGCACGTCGGCCAGGCGAGCCAGATATGCGGCTCGCTCCCGCTGGGGCAGGGCTCGCCACGCCGGTAGGGCCGCCTTGGCCGCAGCGGCGGCATCGCGCGCCTGGGCCGCGGTGGCCTCGGGGGCATGGCCCACCACCTTGGTGGTGTTGGGATCGATGATGTCGTACGTGGAGGTGGCCGCGACCCACTCCCCGTTGATGTAGAGCTTCCATTCGCGATCGACGTCTATACCTGACACGGTTCTCCCGATGGCCCGGACGATTGGGACAGACCGACACGATAGGTCCACGGTCTCGGGCGACCTGAATCGGCGACCATCAGCCGCCCGCCGCCAGACCCCGCGCTCGAGGATCGGCGGCGCCGGCCCAACCCTGCGG
>JBPCTQ010000398.1:0-10954 GCA_051011595.1 Acidimicrobiales bacterium | reverse complement strand
GCTCAACCATGGTCGTACTCGTCCCAGGCTCCGAATCGTTCGGTGGTTCCGTCGCGATGGCGTCGAAACACTGCGCACTCGGGCAACCCATCGGGATCGGTCGACAGCGCGGCCTTGGTGACCGCCTCGGCCCACCAGGCCTCACCCGCAACGGCCGAGACCAACACGGGTGGATTCTCGTGGGACCGGCCACTGGCCGGATCGACGAGATGGTGGTTCCGGCCGCCGGCGGTCGCCCACCCCCGCCGACACGGCGTGCTCGTGGCCAGGGCGGCGTCGAGGAGGTGAACGGTGGCCAGCTCCTCGTCGGCGATCATCGGTTCACGCACGGCGATCGGCCATGCCTGCCCCTGCGGGCCCGGACCTCGGACCCGGAGGTCGCCACCGAGGTTGACCATCACTCCGGATGCTCCCG
The DNA here is from genome assembly GCA_051011595.1 of Acidimicrobiales bacterium. Taxonomy (GTDB): domain Bacteria; phylum Actinomycetota; class Acidimicrobiia; order Acidimicrobiales; family SHLQ01; genus JAOUEE01. Next base: position 10,539 of record JBPCTQ010000398.1, on the reverse strand, counting down.
CGGCCATGACCTCGTTGGTCACGAGGTCGGCAGCCAGGCCCTTGCCGATACCGCCGGGATCGAATCCAACGGCCGACCCCAGTCGCACGGTCGACCGTTCGTGGTCGATCTCGATTCCAGCGCATCCGGGTGAGGGTTGTGGCTCGGCCGGTCGGGAACACGAGTCGAGGCCCTCATCGAACGATCGGTCATACCCGAGCGCCACCAGCGCGCCCAGCACCGTCGGATCGAACGCGCCGTCGGTGAGGATCCACGCCTGCACCGCCCGGTGTACCAACAAGACGGTGTCGGCCGAGACCTCGATGGCCGAGTGCGGGCGACGATTGAGAGCCGACACCTCGCTGTGCGAATCGAACCGGCTCCAGCGCGCATGCAGCTCGTGGAGCCGACCGACCGCCCTGGCTGCCAGACCGGGAGGACCGCCACGAACCAACACCTCGGCTCGCGTGCCCATGACCGCAGTCCTGGTCTCCATCACCAGGGTCGGAGCGACCACCATGTCAGCTTCCTCCCGACTCGGCCACGGGCGGCTGGGTGGTCGGAGCCGGCGCAGGTGGCCGCAGTGGCACCTGGTCTGCGCCGGTGGTCTCCGCGTTCGGAGTGGTGTCCACCACCACGGTGCGGTGAATCACCGGCGCCGGTGGCGACGGTTCGGTGGCCGCGGCCGAGGCCATGGCACCCACCATGGCCAGGCCTCCACCCATCGCCGCTCCGCCCAATACCAGACGACTGGCCAGGGCCGGCTTGGGGCGCCGGCGCGGCGTCTTCGGGGTGGGTTCAGTCATGGTCGGCCCCCTCGTACTTCTCGTGGTCTTCGTCCTCGTGGTCCTCGTGGTGCTCTTCCTCGTACTCCTCGTGGTCTTCTCCCTCGCCGTAGCCCTCTTCCTCGTACTCCTCGTACTCGTCGGCCCCTTCGGGCGGGGCTGCGGTATCCGACACCGCCACCTCGGGCATCACCTGGGCGGGCATCGGCAGCGGGTTGCCGTTCTGGTCGACGTACTCGACCATCTCGACAGCGGGTTGGGTCTGATCGCCGGCGGCCACGTTGTCCATGGCCAGAAACAGCGCCGATACCCCTCCCGTCACGGTCAGGGCCAGCGCCCCGGCAGCAGCGAGCGCAGTCTTGGTTTCCATTTCATTCTCCTCTCATGACTCGGTCCGTCCGAGACACACCACGAGCATCTGCTCCCGAACCTGAGGCCACGCTGAAGGGGTCGTCTGTCGGGCCGATCGCACCCGTCGTAGAGTTCTGGGCCGCGACCGGAACACCAGGAAGGGATCGCTGTGGCCGACAACTACACCAAGGTGCTGCTCGACGAATCGGAGATGCCCACCCAGTGGTACAACGTCATCCCCGACCTGCCTGCGCCCCCGCCGCCTCCCCTGCACCCGGGCACACTCGAGCCGGCCGGTCCCGACGACCTGGCTCCACTGTTCCCTATGGCCCTCATAGAGCAGGAGGTCTCGGACCAGTCCTACATCGACATCCCGGGCGGAGTGCTCGACGTGCTCCGGCTGTGGCGTCCGAGCCCGCTGTTCCGGGCTCGGCGCCTGGAACAGCTCCTCGATACCCCGGCCAAGATCTTCTACAAGTACGAAGGGGTCAGCCCGGCCGGCTCGCACAAACCCAACACCTCGGTGCCGCAGGCCTACTACAACCATCAGGAAGGCATCACCAAGCTCACCACCGAGACCGGGGCGGGCCAGTGGGGCAGCGCGCTGGCGTTCGCCACCGCCCAATACGGCATCGAGTGTGAGGTCTGGCAGGTGGCGGCCAGCTACCGCCAGAAGCCGTACCGCAAGACCATGATGGAGATCTGGGGCGCCACCGTGCACCCCAGCCCATCCGATGTGACCGAGTACGGCCGGGAGCTGTTGGCCGGCAACCCCGACCATCCCGGCTCGCTCGGCATCGCCATCTCCGAGGCGGTGGCCATGGCCGTGGCCGACCCCACCACCCGATACGCGTTGGGCAGTGTGCTCAACCACGTGTTGTTGCACCAGACGGTCATCGGCGAGGAGGCATTGCTGCAGTTGGCCAAGGTCGACGAGACCCCCGACGTGCTCGTGGGCTGCACTGGCGGCGGCTCCAACTTCGGCGGTCTGGCCTTTCCGTTCCTGCGCGAGAAGCTGGCCGGCAACATGAACCCCACCATCCGGTGCGTCGAACCGGCTGCTTGCCCGTCGCTCACCAAGGGTGAGTACCGCTACGACTTCGGCGACACCGGCCAGATGACGCCATTGCTCAAGATGCACACCCTGGGCCACTCGTTCATCCCCGAACCCATCCACGCCGGCGGTCTGCGCTACCACGGCATGTCACCCCTGGTGTCACACGTCTACGACCAGGGTCTGGCCGAGGCGGTGGCCATCCCCCAGACCGAGTGTTTCGCCGCCGCCCTGCAGTTCGCCCGCACCGAAGGCATCGTGCCCGCGCCCGAACCCACCCACGCCATCGCCGCCGCCATCCGTGAGGCACTGGCCTGCAAGGAGTCGGGCCAATCCAAGACCATCCTCACCGCCCTCTGTGGCCACGGACACCTCGACCTGGCGTCCTATGAGTCCTACCTCAGCGGTGAGCTGGTCGACTTCGACCTGCCCGACGAAGCCATCGCCGATGCCATGACCACCGTGCCGTCGCTCACATGAGCGACCTCGCCGAGCTCGGTTTCTCGACCGATCAGCGCGTCGCCGTGGTGCACGCCGACGACATCGGTATGTCCCACGCGGCCAACATGGGAGCCTTCGCCGCATTGGCCCACGGCCCGGCCACCTGCGGCAGCGTGATGGTGCCGTGTCCCTGGTTCGGCGAGGCCGCGGCCATTGCCCGAGCCGAACCGGGCTTCGACCTGGGGGTCCACCTCACGCTCAACGCCGAGTTCGATCGTTACCGCTGGGGGCCGGTGGCCAACACGACCGACGTGTCCACCTTGGTGGGCGCCGACGGCACCCTGTTCGCCGACCCGAGCGACACCGTCCGCCATGCCGAGGCCGACCAGGTGGCCACCGAACTACGGGCCCAGATCCAGCGGGCCCTCGATGCCGGCATCGACGTCACCCACATCGACTCACACATGGGAACGCTGTTCCACGCCAAGTTCTTCGATGTCTACCTGGCGCTGGCCCGTGAGTTCCGGGTGCCCGCGTTCCTGCCCACCAGCGCCGACAATCCTCCCGACGATGGCCCAACTCTCGACCCCATCAACGAGATCGGCGCCGATGGGTGGCCGCTGTTCGACGGGTTCTGCGCCGACTCCCTCTCGTTCTCGCCCGGTGACGGGCTGACGCACAACCAGAACCGCATCGCCGCCCTGAAACCGGGTCTCAACTACCTCATCTGTCACCCGGCCCAGCGGGGCGGTGAGCTCGATGCCATCACCGACAGTGCGCACTGTCGCGACTTCGAACGCACCTTCTACGGAGGTCCGGTCGGCTACGAGCACCTCTGGACCGAAGCCATCGAGACCATCGGAATGCGACCCCTCCGGGACCTGTTGCACCAGAGGCTGGCAGCCAAGGAGAGCTGATGACCGACGAGGCCGCGCTTCACGACACGCCACCGCCCCGATGGGCCGGCATCAATCACCTGGCGCTGGTCACGCCCGACATGGACACCACGGTGCGTTTCTACGTCGGCGTGTTGGGTATGCCGCTGGTCGCCACCACCATGGCCGGTCCCATGCGGCACTACTTCTTCGAGATGTCGCCGGGTAACACCGTGGCCTTCTTCGAGGTGGCGGGAACAGAGACCTTTGCCAAGGGGGCGGGCTCCCCGGCCGACCATCCGGTTCAGCTCGACCACATCTCGCTCAACGTGCCCGATGCCGCCGCGCTGGAAGCACTGCGGGCCCGCCTGAACGCAGCCGGGTCAGCGGTCACCGAGGTGGTCGATCACGGCATGGTCCAGTCGGTGTACTTCACCGATCCCAACGGCATTGCGCTCGAGGCCTCGTACTGGGTGAGCGATCCCACCGGTCAACCGCCCCAGACCGACGATCCCCAACTGTTCGGCGATCCAGCACCCACACCGGCGGTGTCGGAGATGATCGCCGGCGGGATCGGTTCGCTGCCCGTCACCAAGTTGGTCTGACCGTGTCACAAGCCACCGGCAGCATCCTCCAGACCTTCGCCTTGGGGAGCCCGCCCTGGCCGACGCTCGATCCCTTTCTGTTCTGTGTGCACCATGTCGACGCCTTCCCGGCCGGCGACGATCGGATGGGACCGGCGGTGTCCACCAGTGGTCGCCAGATCGGCCAGGACTTCGCCAACATCGACGGCTGGAACATGTACCACGGGTCGGTGGTCCCGGGGTTCCCCTCGCACCCTCACCGTGGATTCGAAACCATCACCTTCGTGCGTCGGGGGCTGGTCGACCACAGTGACTCGCTGGGTGCCACCGCTCGTTTCGGGGAGGGTGATGCCCAATGGCTCACTGCCGGGCGCGGCATCGTGCACGCCGAGATGTTCCCACTGGTCGAACGTGAGGCTGACAACCCGCTCGAGCTCTTCCAGATCTGGCTCAACCTGCCCGCCGCCGACAAGATGGTGGAGCCCTACTTCACCATGTTGTGGGCCGACGACATCCCCACGGTGGTCACCACCGACGACGAGGGTCGCCGGGCCTCGATCGAGGTGGTGGCCGGCTCCATCGCCGGTCAGTCACCCCCGCCGCCTCCCCCCGACTCATGGGCCGCGCGCACCGAGTCCGACGTGGCGGTACTCGGAATCCACATCGAAGAGGGGAGCCGAATCGATCTACCGGCGGCCGGTGTCGGGGTCAACCGGGTGCTCTATCTCCACGGTGAGGGCTCGGCGCTGATCGACGGCGAGCTGATCACCCCACCCACAGGTGTGGTGCTCGAAGCAGCGGCCCACACCCGTATCGAGGCCGCCTCCGACATCGATGCGCTGGTGCTGCAGGGCCGGCCCATCGGCGAGCCGGTGGCTCAGTACGGCCCCTTCGTGATGAACGACCGGGACGGCATCGAGCAGGCTTTCGCCGACTACCAGCAGACTCAGTTCGGCGGGTGGCCGTGGCCGGCCGGCGACCCTGTCCACGATCGGGACCAACCTCGATTCGCCCGTCACGCCGACGGACGGGTCGAGACGATCGACGACTGAGTCACCACCCGATCGAGGTGATGTCGGCGGTATCGACACCCTCGAGTGCGACCGGCGCGCCATCGATGGTGAGCTCACCGTCGGTGAGCACCGCCAGATGGATGCCGCTGCGATCCAACGCTGCGGCTCGCACGTCGTTGGGGTAGCTGACCACATCGGTCTCGGCCCCCGTGGCCGGATCGAATTCGACGATGCGGGCCCCGGCCTGGGCACCGGCCTCACGGAGGGCGACCACCCGCCCATCGGGTCGTACACCGAGCAGGCTGATGAACCCGCCGTCGGACACGTCGATGTCGACCGGAGCGGTGGCCAGTTCGGATCCCGTCGTGTCGAGCACCTGGAGCTGACCGGAGACCAGGGCCACGATCTGATCGCCGGCCAAGGTCATCGAGGTGAGCGGGGTCGGCGTGTCGGAATCGAGTACGGCCCCCGGGAACTGCCACGCCTGTTCCTGGTTGGTGGCCAGGTTGCGCCACACCACGGTGTCGAGCGGCGCGTGCACCCAATTGCCCGGATCGACCTCGTCGGGTCCACACGTGGACGCGGTGGCGTACGCCAGGTGTGCTCCGTCGTCGGACACCTCGGCCAGTCCGCCTTCGAGGATCTCCTCGGACGACCCGTCGGGGAGCACTTCGCGGATCAGGCCGTTGTAGCCCGGGCAGCTGAACCAGTAGTCCTCGTAGTTGCTGTTGACCACGACCTGCTCACTGGCGAACGAAGGGCTGTACACGAACCCTTCGTACCCGAGCTCGGCGCGCCGCACCGCAGCACCATCGACGGCGGTGTGCAGCGTGAGAACGGACAATCCATCCGGGAGTTGGGAGGTGACGGCCAGGACCGCGTCGGCGGCCGGGGCCGCCGGCTGGGTGACGGTCGGACCGGGAGCGGTGGTGGGGGGCACCGTGATCGTGGCCGGCGCCGAGGTGGATGGGGCTGCGGTGGTGGAGCCGGCCACGGTGCTGGTCGAGCCGGTCGCCGTGCTGGTGGTCTGTGTCGCCGAGGTGGTAGCGGACGAGCTGGTCTCGTTGTCGCTGCCACACGCCGAGCCGACGAGGGCCAGGGCTGTGGCCATCACCACGATTCGAGCTGGCCGGCCGCCGATCATCGCCCGATGCTGGCATGCCGACACCACACCGGACGGTCAGCCGGGGTGTTCGTCATCGACATGACATCAACCGATGCGGGCGAAGGTGTTGACATAGTCGATCTGAAGCTGCGGGTGCCAGGCCCAATCCCGATACGCCTTGCTGTCCGTACCGCCCATTCGGTCGGCCACCAGCGGCGTCATCGATTGGAACGCGGCTTCGGGATCGGTGGTGTGCATCTCGTAGAAATGCAGAAAGGTGGGGCCCTCACCGGCGTTGCGGTACGGGGTGATCATCCCGAAGCCGGGCACCGCGGCCTCGGCGATGTGGCGGATGTGCACATGATCGCCCCAGTCACGCAGCTCCTGGGAGCACGCCGGATCCTTGGCACTGATGAGCACCAGTTGTAGTCCGGTGGTGGCGTCGGGTGACAGCGATCCCTGTCCCGGACGAGGCGTGCGCTCGAACCGAAACGACCCGACCAGGGCGTCGTCGGGCGGAGGCAGCGGTGTCGATCGGTCGAGCTCGTGCACGGCCAGAAGATCGAATTCGGGCAGCGTTCTCGGCAGGTCGGCTCGGTCGCGATGTTGGTTGACGAACAGCGTGACCTGGCCGCCGTCGAACAGGTGTTGACGGCGAGTCATGTAGCTGTCGGCAGTGAGGTCCGACATCTCCAGATGCAGCACAACCGGCTGGCGTCCTTCCACCCGATCGACGGTAGTGGCCGATGTGACGGACGACCGCGAAAACGCGGTCGGGTGGACCGCTTCAAAGCCCGACAATGCCAGAGTGAAGCAGCGAATCCTGGCCGTTCCCGCGGCCGCCCGACTCAAGACGATCTCGCTCACCTCGTTCACCCGCCAGGGTGCGGTGGCCGCAGCGCGGCGCGTCTCCACCAGTCGGGTCATGTCGCCTGCTCGTCAGATGGTCATGATGCTGGCCGGATCGAGCCTGATCGGTTTTGGTGTGGCGGCGTTCCGGGCCGGCGACCTCGGCCTGCCGCCGTGGGACGTGCTGCTGTCGTCCATCGACAGGGCCTCACCCCTGAGCCACGGCCAGGCAGCCTGGGTCGGAGCCGGTGTGCTGTTGATCATCGCCTCGTTGCTCGGGCAGCGACCCCGCCCCACGACGTTGCTCTACATCTTCACCACGGGGCTCGTGGTCGACGGTTTCTCCCACCTGCTCGTCTCGCCCGACAACCCGGCACTGCGGGTGGGGCTCATGGCGACCGGTGTCGGAGCCATCGCCTGGGGTATTGCCGTGGTGGTGCACTCCGGACTCACCGGTGGCCCGTTCGAACTCCTCATGCGGGCCGGCGAACAACGCGGCCTGCCGGCCACCCCGGTGAGACTCGGTCTCGAGGCCACCGTCCTCACCGTCGGCATCGTTGCCGGCGGCGACTTCGGCCTGGGCACCATCGTGTTCGCCCTCTCCATCGGCAAGGTCCTGAGTGTGCTGCTCCAGGCCATGGCCGACCACCGCCGAGGCCGCGAGCTGCGGCTCGGCTGACTTTCGTGTCGTTCCGTCACTCTGGAGCACGCTCGGAACCCAGGGCTATGGTGCCGACGAGAGTTGGTGAAGATGCCTCGACAGCGAGCAGTCGTACGAAGCGGTGTTCTGGGCCTGGTGGTGCTGCTCTTCTGCAGCGGTTGCGTGATCTTCCGCATCGGCCAGTCGGGACCCGCCGGGCTGGCCGCGACCGATCGGGCCATTCTCCCGATCCTCGGTGACTTCGACAGCGATGGGTGGGCCGAACCCGTCGTCCTCACCGACACGGGACTGGTAATGATGGAACTCTGTGGTGACGGCTGTCTCCGACGGGTCGACCACATCCCCTTCACGGTCGGCATCCACTCAAGGGCACAGGAAGCCGCTTCGGTCGCCGACTTCGACGCAGACGGCGTCGACGACCTCGCCGTGCTGCAATCGGACGGCATCCACGTGTACTTCGGAAGCCAAGGCGGGGGTTCGGCGTCACCCGGTCTTTCGTTGTCCGACTCGGTGTTCGTCGCTGCTGACTACGAAGACCCCTTCCTGGGAACGTTTCCGTTCGAAGGCGTGCACGCGGCCGACATCGACGACGACGGACGGACCGACGTCGTGCTCCTCGGCGCGGAGTACCACTACGCCACCATCGACGGTCAGAGGCAGGTCACAACACCCGGAGCGTTCTGGGTCCCGAGTTTCGGCGGGCCCTGCGACCGGCGATTCTCTCGGGGCGCGGCTGATGTCGACGGCGACGATCAACCCGAATTTCTCGCCTCGACCACAGGAGCCTGCCTTCCGGATCTCGTCTACGTCGGTTGGATCGACGTCATCGGTGTTGATGAATTCTGGCGCCACCACTTCACGGGATTCGGGAGCCTCGGACCCCTCGGTGACATCAACTCCGATGGCTACGACGACATCACCATCAGGTTCGCTCTGCCTCAGCCCCCGCCAGACACAGCCGACATCCATCTCTCCGACGGATCCGACTTCGTGGCACTCACCACCTCGAATGGTGCGCCTCGCAGTGTGCCGGCCAGAACCGGTGCGCTCCACGACCTCGACGGCGACGGCACCACCGACCTCAGCACCGTCGATGTCGATGCCCAGGAACTGGTGTGGTGGAACGGTGACGGCAACAGTGGTTTCACCTCACCGTTCGGAATCGACAGCTTTTCGCTCGACCTGGGCCCCAATAGCGATGTCGGGCCGATCGCCTACGGCGACGTCAACGGCGACGGGCTCACCGACGCGCTGGTGGTGGACCGCAGCGCCGACCTCGCACCGGCCACTGTCGTGTTGAACGAGTCGTTCGTCCCCACCCCGCCCTAGACGTCGCTCGACCGGCTCGTCAGATCACGGCGGACTGACGCATGGCGGCGATGTCGTCCCATTCGTAGCCCATCTCCAGCAACACCTCTTCGGTGTGCTGACCCAGCTCGGGGGCCAACTCACCCGGCACCGCCGGTGTGTCGGACAGCCGCAGCGGTGTTCCGGGCATGACCACCTCGCCCCATTCGGGATGGTCGATCGTCTGGAGGTAGCCGTTGGCGTGAGCTCCGGGGTCGGCCACCACGTCGGCATGGGTCCGCACCGGGGCGAAGCGGACCTCGTTGGCCCGGAACAATTCGTCCCACTCCGCGGTCGGTCGGGTGGCCAGCACCTGATTGAGGATCTCGAACAACTCCTTCTTCGCCTCATCGTCCAACAAGACACCCATGAACCGTTCGTCGTCGGCCAGATCGGGCCGGCCGAGCAGGGCGAAGAAGGGTGCCTTGTCGGGGACACCAACCACGGCGATGTGCCCGTCGGCGGTGGGGAACACACCGTAGATGGCCGGAATCAACGCATGGCCCTGGCCGCCGGGCCCCGGACCGGATCCGGTCAACGCGTGGGCCACCAGCTCTGACGCCTGGGCGAACAACTGCCCGCCGTAGAGCGACACCTCGACCATCTGTCCTCGGCCGGTCCGGTGGCGAGCCAACAGCGCGGCCATCACCCCGGCCACCATGTTCTGCGACGCAATGTGGTCGGCGAAGGTGACACCCACCGGTCGGACGGGGTCGCCAGGCTCGCCGATCATGGTGAGCATGCCGCCCGCCGCCTGACCGCCGATGTCGGCCCCTTTGATGGTGGCGTCGGGGCCGTCGAAGCCGTAGGCACTACCTGCGGCGTAGACGATGCCGGGGTTGACCCGAGCCAGGTCGTCGTAACCCAGACCCCACCCATCGAGAGTGCCGGGAACGAGGTTCGAGATCACCACTTCGGACCGTTGCGCCATCTGCAGGAACACTTCACGCCCCTTCGGTGTGTGCAGATCGAGGGTGGCGCTGCGCTTCCCCCGATTGCAGCCCACCAGGTAGGGCGCCCGCATGTCGTCACCGGCGGCGATGGGGATCCAGCGAGACTGATCACCGAACCCGGGCATCTCGACCTTGATGACATCGGCGCCGAGATCACTCAGCATCTGGCCGGCCTGCGGGGCCTGCACCAGCAGGCCGACCTCCAGCACACGAGTGCCGGTGAGTGCACCGTCGGTCATGAGTTCCCCCTGGTCGCTGCTGGTCGGCGGTTTGCCGGTGCGGATGGTAGAGGGCCCCGTTGCCATCCGCCGTTCGGACGTCGGATCGCCGCCGAGAATGTCCGACCGCCTCGGCATGCCTGCCGCCTGACGGTCAGGCCGACCGTGTCACGACGCGCGGCGGCTCTCGGCCCAGGTCAGGCCCTTCTCGACATTGGGTTCGCGGGGTAGGCCCAGCACCAACTCGGCCACGATGTTGCGTTGCACCGCGAAGGTGCCGCCGCCCAGGGTGAGCGCAGGCGAGAACAAGAAGCCGTAGCTCCA
>JBPCTQ010000397.1:0-4710 GCA_051011595.1 Acidimicrobiales bacterium | reverse complement strand
CCGATGGGCCTGCTCGACGAGGTCGGCCGACACGGTCACGACGGCACCGTACGCAGCGATCGAGACAGGCTGCGGGGCAGCCGGGAGCTCAACAGCCCGGCATCGACGGCGCGGGCCACCGCTGGATCCCACGTGGTGTCGACCACCACCGGCGCTTCGGTGACGGCCTCCACATCGACCCGCCCCAGGGCCCGGCCCGGTTCGTTGACCAGCACCACACCCGTGGGGTCGACGGGGCAGGACCGGACCCGCCGCAGGGCCAGATAGCAGGCCCGGGTGACCAACCATCGATGTTGGGCCCGTTCGGCCAGGACCGTGAACCACGGCTCGTCGCCCACCACCACCCCGGCGTCGATCACCACCTGCCGACTGCGGGAGGCCAGCACGTCGGCCAACAGCTCCAACCGAGACGAACCGACCAGGGATCCCTGCCCCCGGGGCAGCAGCACACAGCGGCTGGTGACCTCGACCTCGACCCGCCGCAACGCTTCACCGCCGACGTCGGCCTCGGCGGCCAACCACTCACCCACACCGGGCCGATCGGCGTCGGCCAGACCGAGCACCGACGGTTGTTCGCCCGCCAGATCGACCAGCACACTCGACTGGTCGGTACCCAGCCGCAGGGCCAAGGCCGCAGCCATCACCGAAGTCCCGACGCCGCCCTTGAGCGACCAGCACACGTACACGACAACACCTCACCAACAAGCGACGAGGGGGAAGTCGCGCCGACACCGGGCCGCCGTCGGGGTGTCGAAACCGACAGAGGCGAACCTAGCCACACCGACCGACAGTGACAACCGACCGGCCCGATCGCCGTTCTCCGACGTACCCTCGAAAGGGATGGAGGCTGCGTTCTTCGACCTCGACAAGACGGTCATCGCCAAAGCCACACTGGTGGCGTACAGCCAGCCGCTTCGTCGCGAGGGCTACATCTCCCACTGGCTCATGGCCCGCGCCCTGTGGGCCCACCTGGTGTTCAACCGACTGGGCGCCAGCGAGGAGAAGTTGCGGCGGTACCGCGAACAAGCCCTGCGCATCGCCAAGGGCTGGGATCAGGTCCGCCTGTCGGAGCTGGTGCGCGAGACCATCGCCGACGTCATCGACCCCCTCGTCTACGACGAAGCCCTCGAGCTGATCGACAGCCATCGAGATGCCGGGCGCCGGGTGTATCTGGTGTCGGCGTCACCGCTGGAGATCGTGGCGCCGCTCGGTGCCTATCTGGGCGTCGACGACGTGATCGCCACCCGGGCCGAGATCGACGACGAGCAGCGCTACACCGGTGAGGTCGAGTTCTACGCCTACGGGGCCAACAAAGTCGTGGCCATCGAAGCCGAAGCAACTCGCCACGACATCGACCTCGATCGGTCCTACGCCTACAGCGACAGCCACACCGACATCCCGCTGCTGGCTGCAGTGGGCCACCCGGTGGCAGTGAACCCCGACCGGGAGCTGCTGCGGATCGCCAACCATCGGGGGTGGGAGATCCGCGTGTTCGAACGGCCGGTGGCCATGCGTTCCCGGCTTCCACTTCCCAGTCGTCGAGCGGCCGCCATTGGTGGGGGAACCGCTGCCGTGGTGGCCGCCATCGGCGGTGCCGGCTGGGTCTGGGCCCGCACCCGCTGACCGCCGATCGAGGTTCAGAGGGCCCGTAGTTTGCGCCCGGCAACCGAGCAGAGCACCACCAGCACGGTCACCAGGATGCCCCGCTGCTCAGCGAGGGACAGCTTCTGCCAGAACGCGAAAGAGGCCATGGGGCATCCTGACACCCCCCGACTGCCGTGTGGGGTCAACATTCGATACCTTTCGGTGTCTGTTGCGGTCCACGGCCCCATTGGAGTCGTGGCCGCTTCGATCGGTACGCTGCGTCCAATCCCGCGGGCGCGGTCGAGGAGGAGTGATGAGGCGAAGGACGGTGGCGATCGCAGTGCTCGCGCTGCTCGTCGCGTCAGCGTGTGAGGGGGTGCTGCGCTACAACCTCGACATCCACCGCTCCGAAGCCGGTGTGGTCCCCGCCGACACCCGAACCAACGACTACCTCAACAACACCGCCGACGTCCGCGCCCAACAACGGTGTTCCGGACCGCTCCCCACCTCACCCGAGGTGGCCTACGGGGGCGAGACCGCGGCTGCGGTCGCCGAACTCGACGGGGTGGCCACCCTCGATCCGGCCATCACGTCCGACGACGAACGAGAGTTTCGGGCCACCGAAGACATCTGGGCCCAGTGGGTCGACGATCCCACTCTGGTCGACCCCGACCTCACCGTGGGCGGGGCGGCCACCGTCGACTGTGGCGACGGCACCTTGGCCGGCGTGATGGTGCTGCGCGAAGAACCCGCCGCCGATGCCGAGGGTCGTTTCGCCACCGACCTCTACACCGACGCCGACCTCACCCAACACTCCGATCTGGTCTACGCCTCGGCCATCGATCACGCCGGGCAGATCGTCGATCTCACCCTTGACATCTTCACCCCACCCAGCGACGGACCAGCGGTCCGACCCACGGTGTTGTTGTTCCACGGAGGCGGGTTCACGTCGGGCAACAAGAACAACCGGGCCAACGACGCCCGGGCCTACGCCCGACGCGGATTCGTGGGGGTCACGGCCTCGTACCGACTGCGTACTCGCCCCGTCGACCAGATGGCGGCTGCGGCCGACGCCATCGACGACGGGCAAGAGGCGGTGCGCTGGCTCAAGGCCAATGCCGCCACCTACGGCATCGACACCTCTCGCATCGCAGCGGCCGGCACGTCGGCCGGCGGCGCCATCGCCCAGGGTCTGGCCACGATCGAGGACCCGAGCCCCGGCGGACCGTTGAGCGAACTGTCGCCCGACGTCGCAGCAGCGATCTCCACCGGCGCCCACCTCACTCCCGGCCTGGGTGAGATCACCTTCGACCCCAACGACGCACCGACCCAGGTCTTCTACCACGAGCTCGACGGCTCCGGCTGGGAGCACGCCCACCAGACCTGCGATGCCATACATGCCGGGGGCTCGATCTGCGACTTCGTGCTGCAGCCAGGCGCCGGCCACACCACCAACATCAGTCCCGCCGGGCCATGGTGGACCTCCGAGATCGGCCCCTTCCTCTGGCACCACCTCGAACTCGACGGCGTCGAAGGACCCTCACCGAGCGAGCCGTTCCACATGCCCACGATGCTCGACGAGTCGACGCTCGATGTCACCGTCATCGAGGACTGGCACCTCGACACGATCGACGGCACCACCCGCCAGAAACTCATAGAGATCCACGTCGACAACTGGTACGACAACTACGAGATCCGGGTTCCGCTGCGGCTGGTGTTGCCACCCACCGGCACGGTGTCGGGCTTCACCATCAACGGTGCCAGCATCCCGACCGCCGGTGACATCAATCCCAACGCCGCCGAGCAGATCGCCCTCGACGGCGGGGTGGGCGTCGTGCGCACCATGATCAAACCGGTCGCTCAGTACACGGGGTTGCCGACGGCCTCGCAGCTGGGCGCCCAGCTCATCGCCGAACACGACGTTCGCTACTCAGAAGCCTGGATGTGGGGCGCGATCATGATGCGCTCGATCACCGCCGCCTTCGCCGACGGCCAGATCGACCCGGGTCCGGTGTTGGCATGGGGTGGGTCGAAGAACGGGGCGACGCCGCTGATGTCTTCGATCCACGACGTGCGGATCACCGGCGTGCAACCCGATGTGGCCGGCACCATCTACTCGCCCGTCCGCAGCCACGCCCCGGCGGCGGTGGCCGAGGTGGCGGCGGCCGACGCCGATTTCGACGCAGCCCGGGCAGCCGGGCTGTTGCCCGGGGAGCAGGGTTGGGGCTACTACAACAAGGGTTTCCGCAGCGACGCCGTGCTGGCTGCTCAGGGAGCCGGCTGGCTGGCCCACGAGGCTCGGGCCTTCATGAACGACATCGCTGACGACTTCTTCATCAGCGAAACCTGGGATGCCCTCCAGGCCCGGGGCGTCGACTACTTCATCGAGCCTGGTTCCCACGACTGGGTCGCCTACGACGTGGCCACTCTGGGCGCCGACTTCCCCGAGATTCGGCAGTACGTCCGACCCAACGACGGGCACAGTCGCAGCGGTCACCCGGACTCCCCCTCCAACAGTGACGCCAACGAGGTCTTCTTCGACCACCATCTGTTCGGTACCGATCCCGGCCTCGAGATCCCCGACATCGCGGCCCAGGTGGTGGGCCCCAACCTGCAGGTCACGGTCACATTCCCGGACGGTGGTGTTCCCGAGGACAGTCGCGTGTTCTGGATGTACGACCGTGGACCCGACGGGTCGTCGTGGTACCTGTACGACCTGTTCGGCGAGGACGACTGGGCCACCATGACCGGAAGCGGATCGACCTGGTCGGCCACGATCCCCATCGAGGCCGGTCACACCCACATCGATGTGCTCACCACCCACACCGTGACGGTCAACGGCCGCACGGCGCCCATCAGCGCGCCTTACACCCGCGTCGCGCTCGGCTAGCAGGGGGCCGGCGAGCACCGTTCCGACTAACGGTCGGGCACCGGTTGGGGGCATACTGCCGTCGGACCGGCCTTCGGGTCGTGCCGGGAGGTGTACGAGTACCTGGTGGGCTCCCCCGCCTTCAAAGCGGGTGACACGGGCGATCCCCGTGTGGCGGGTTCGATTCCCGTCCACCTCCGCCAAACCCCCCGCCATCTCTCCCCACCACTTCTGGTAGTGCAGCGACAGGCTGAGAC
>JBPCTQ010000396.1:0-20938 GCA_051011595.1 Acidimicrobiales bacterium | reverse complement strand
TCGCCACCTCGTGCGACGCGGTGATCGAGGCCCTGGCCGATTGAGGTTCGTGCACGACGTGCAGTGTGCACGACATCAGCGATCTCGAACGACGAGGACTTCCGGGTGTCTTCGTGGCCTCCGAACCCTTCCGTGATGGGGCCCAGGTGCAAGCCGACGCGCTGGGCCTCGACACAGCTCGGGTGTTTGTCGACCACCCCATCCAGGACCGAACCGAAGCCGAGATGCGGGCGTTGGCCGATCAGGCCTTCGACGACTTGGTCGCGGCGTTGACCGGGCGGTGATCGAACTCAGTCGCCGTGCCGGCGGTGGTGGCAGGCCGCGCACCTGAGTTCCAATTCGTCGACCCGGGTGTGCCCCGTCTCGTCGTAGCCGGGCACGTGGTCGTACTCGAGCAGGGAGTTCCCGCCGCAGTCGACACAAATCCGATCACGCTCCTTAACCACGCGCCTTTGTCGCGTGGTGGGATGACGCTGTCGCCCTGACGCGTTGATCGGCCGGCGGTCGGCGTCGTGGACCAGTATCCGGACGAACGATTCGGGCAGGAGCCGAGCAACTTCGCTGTCGGCGATCGGTGTCCCGTCGTCGAGTTCGGACCCGTCGCCGCGAACGTGGATGACCACTTCGGTGTCGATCGACCCGGCACCGTCGCTGACCAGGCACTCCATGGCGTCCGCGCGCTGTTGGGCAAGCGATGGCCAGGCGCCGGCGGACGCGTCCCGACCACGTAGAGTGACCGGACCGCGATGCTTCATCACCAGGGCAGTCAGCGCCGCGATCAAGTACCCCGCGACGAGCGGGCGGAGGCGCAGGGTGAAGACCACCATGCCGTCCGGTTCGGTCCGCCATCGCACGGAACGCTGGCGCTGCTGATGCCGGGCCAGCTCCTCGGGTTCGAGGTTCTGACTCAACCACGATGCCAGCTCGCGACTGACATCGCCGGCGGCGACATCCCTGGCCAGCACCGAGAGCTCGGCCTCGTTGTCCGGCGTCACCACTCGAGTGAGCGCCCGCACCTTGGAATAGGACAAGTCCCCTTCGGCAAACGCAGCAGCCGTCTCTGGGAGCGACCGCAGTTGTCGCCCGATTCGGATCCACTCTCGAGCCGTACACACGGCGACGTCACAAGCCGACGCCAACCAGTGAGCAGCCGTGGGTGCTCCGGCCAGGACCCACTCGTTCGAGTCGGCGAACTGGGCCGACAGCGTCACGAGCCGCTGCTGTGAGCGAGCCCACACGCCGGCGACTTCGGTCAGCTCTGTGGCCAACGGGCCAGATGCCGGTATCCCCGACAGCGGCACTACGGACATGGCCGTCTCCAATCAGACCATTCGCCTATGGAATGGTCATCAGACCGAGGACGACCCTCGTGCTCTCACTCGGAGGGGCCGGTCGAGCTCCGTGGCCACCAACCTACGAACTACGACTGACAGCGCGAACCAGCTCAACCGCACGTTGTGGTTGAGGCATCACCCATTGTGGTAATCGCGCGTCCGGTGGGGCGTTCAGGCTCTCAGCCGATGTCGTACACCTCATCGGAAGCAACGAAGTCCTGCTCCGCCGTGTCCCAGAACGAGACTCCCATCGCGTCGTTGACATCCCATTTTTCCGCTGACAGCGACCCCCGTTCGATGCCGGCCAGTTCGACCTCGGGCAAACCGTCGAGCGCTGCCTGCATCGTGGCCGGCGTGAGATCGCCACCCGCCGCCGTGGCCACCAGTTCGAACAAACCCAGGTTCTGGCAAGCGAAGATCACCTGGCTCATGTTCTCTAGGTCGTCCTCCCCGGGGTCGAACACCGCGGGTTCGTCGGGTCGCGCGTCGTTCCACCGATCGACGCACTCGACGGTCAGGGGATGGCCGCTTTCGTAGCTGGTTCGGGGGCTGGCCCGCGACACGAGGGTGACCCGGGCGACCTCGGCTTCGGTGGCTCCCTGGCCGAAAACGGCATCGGGCCCCAAGGCAACGTCGGTCGACGTCGTGGCCACGTCGATCTCGAGACCGGCGCGGTTCACCGCACTCAGCATCGAGATGTTGGTGGTGGCATTGAGCACCAGGTCGATCTCATCGGCGTTCCACCGCTCGACGATCACGTCCAGTTGGGTCGCCATCTCTAGGGCATCGGTTTCGGGGGCGTCGAGCACCGTACGGGTGGTGGCTTGGTAACCCCGCTCGGCCAACGCCGCTTCCAAGGCGTCCAGCCGCCCCTGGTCCCGACCGTGCACCGCGAGGGTGCGACCAGCCAGTTCGCCGCGCTGCTCCATCACCTCCACCAGTGCCTCGTCGGTTCGGGCGGTGGCCGCAGCCGGATACAGCGCCGGCACCAACGAGCGCTGTCGTGTCTCGGTGCTGGGTACATCACCGCCACCGAAGAACGGCGTGTCGTTGAGTTCGGTGAAACACAGCACACCGGCGTCAGGACGGATGAAGCCGACCACGGCGAAGACCCCCAGGTCCTCGGTGGCCTCCAGGCAGACCTGGTCGGTGTTGTCCTGGGTCACAGGAACGTATTCGATGAACGTGGGCTCGATGCGACGACCGAGCACTCCGCCCGCGGCGTTGATCTCGTCGACCACCAGCTGGTACTTGGCCCGCTGATCACCCCACTTCAATTCGACAGAGAAGTCGCGCAGGATGCTGGCCTCATCGACGATGGGGATGGCGATGCTGATGCGGTCAGCGGTGACGCCGCGATAGCTGGCGACGAGTGGCGCCGGTGTGGTGCTCGGATCTTCTGCAACCGTCGTCGAAGACTGCGGTCCGCCACTCGACGGCTCGATGGAAGTGGTGACGGCGGACGACCCAGCGACAACTCCGTCGCCATCCTCCGAGCTACTACTCGAACAGGCCCCAGCCAGGAGCACCAGCACCGCCGTGGCGAGCAGCGTTCCCTTCGCACCCGTCACCATGACATCCCCCCGGAATCGATGCTTCGACCCTAGCGCTGTCAGGCGAGGTGGTAGGAGCCCTCCCCTTCGACCGCGAGGCCTTCGTCGATCAGCGCCGCAACGACCACCGCAGCCCGGGGTTCGTCGTCGGGCCATCCCAATGTCACGGCCACCTCGTCCGTCGGTACCGGCGCCGATCGCAGGGCGGCCATCAAACGTCCTCTCCCCTGCCGATCGCTGCCCTCGAATCGACTCTGCGTTCGGCTGACACCGGCCGAACCCTCGGCGGGATCGTTGCCCTCGCCTCGCCAGGCACACC
This sequence comes from Acidimicrobiales bacterium, assembly GCA_051011595.1. Taxonomy (GTDB): domain Bacteria; phylum Actinomycetota; class Acidimicrobiia; order Acidimicrobiales; family SHLQ01; genus JAOUEE01. The sequence goes on along the minus strand of JBPCTQ010000396.1, from coordinate 17,732 downwards.
CAGCCGACACTGGACACCGCACACACGTCGGAGCCCGCTTGGTGCACACCCCTGCTCCCAGGTCGAACAGCGCCTGCGTCCACGCCCAACCCTGACCGGCGGGCACCATGCGATCGGCCAGATCCTGTACCTCGGCTCGGCCCAGCGGCTGGCCGGTCCAGCGGGCCAGCACCCGTGCCACGTTGGTGTCGACGGGGCCCACGTCGTATTCGAAGGCGAACACCTGGATCGCTCGAGCGGTGTAGGGACCCACACCGGGAAGAGCCAGCAGCAGGTCGAGCCGGCTCGGCATCAGGCCCGAGTGCTCGCTCACTACGACCACCGCGGACTGGTGCAGGTGCCGGGCCCGGCGGTTGTAGCCGAGCCCGGCCCACAGACGGACCACCTCGGCCTGCGGCGCCGCCGCGCACGACCCCACATCGGGGAATCTGGCCATGAACTCCTCGTAGCGAGGGATCACCCGGTTCACCTGCGTCTGCTGCAGCATCATCTCCGACACCATCACGGCCCAGGGGTCGCGAGTCCGGCGCCACGGAAGATCGCGGCGGGTGTCCGATCCCCAGCTGAGCAGGGCGTCGCGATCGACCGCGTCGGTCAGGAGTCGGCCCATTCCCGCACGCCGCCGGCACCGAGCAGACTCATTGCAGCTCCGGGGCCGGCGGACACCCTCCGGCGGCGATGGCTTCGGTCAACGGTGTTGATCCGATGGGGCTGACCACGGCGGAGACCAGGTCCGCACCGACGACCTCGTGGTCGTCCTCGACCGACGGCGCCCCGAGCCGGCGACGCAGTCCATTCCACAGCCCGGTCGGCAGGGCCCGCCCGCGCGGAACCACCAGCCACACGTCGATCCCGAGGTGGGCCGCCGCCGCGAGCACTCCCGTGGTGCCGGCCGGCGCCAGGAACGATTCGGGACCGGCGGCCCACGCCTCGCTGAGGACCACGTCGGTGCGGGCCAGGGCGGCGGCCGCCCCACTGAGGGGCGCTTCGATCGGTCCGGTGTCGAAGTCGGGTATCCGGCGGGCGAGGACCGGGCCGTCGAGTACCGACACGGTGAGATCGCCGCGCCGGGCGAGGCCGGGTGTGACCATTTCGGGCCACCCGAGAGTGAGCACCCGCATTCCGGGTTCGAGAGCATGGGCGAGTTCGCGGTCGGTGGGATCACCATCCATCTCGGCCACCAGATCCCAGACCACTTCGTAGGGTTCGTCGACCGACAACAGGTTCGCTGCCAGCCACACCAGCGGAGCCGACGTCGGTTGGCGCTGCACCATCTGCCGACACGCCGTCACCAACCCAGCGTGATCGTCGACCACGTCGAGCAGGGCATCGGCCGTTTCGGCCACCAGGATGCGCTGCGGGGTGCCGGCGGCGCGGGCGACGTGACGAAGTCGCTCCATTGGGTGCATCCCTTCCCATGGTAGTGGCGCCTCCGTCATCGCTGGTGACGCTCGGATGTGCCATCGCCGGGGTCGCGCGCGCTACCGTCGTCGACCGTGGCTACGGCTCCCTCCACCGACATCGAGATCACCGATCTGGCCGACGAGACCCGTTCTCTGTCGGAGTGGTTGACGACATTTCCGCTGGCGATGGTGGTTGTCGACCCATTCACCTACGAGAGCTCGTGGATCCTCGACACCGCGGTGCGACTCTTCGGTGAGTACGCCGCCGCCGACGTGCGCCTGGCCTTCCTGGTCACCGCCGACGTGGCCGGCACCCGAGAGTTCCTCGGACCGTTGGCCGAGAATGCCCTGGCCTTCGCCGATCCCGACCGCAATCTGGTGCGCGGACTCGAGCTCGAGACGCTGCCCGCGCTGGTGGCGGTGCGCCAGGACGGCCAGCTGATCGGTGTGGCCGAGGGCTGGGATCCCGATACCTGGCGCGACGTCACCGAATCGCTCTCGGAGTTGTTGAGCTGGCACCGACCGGTCCTGCCCGGACCGGGCGACCCCATGGCTTATCCGGGCACGGCCGCACTGGGCTGAGCCCGTTTTGCGCGACTGGGCAACCCGCCGCGAGGATTGACGCCGGTCGCCCCGACCCCTGGGTCGAGCGCGAGCGGGCGGAGTAACCGTGCGACGGGGTGCAAGCCACCTCGTCGCACGGGCCATCCGCCCACTACTAGCCATCACCCTCGGCGTTCTGGTCGTGCCACGACACGCGGGGAGTGTCATCACACGACCAGAAGACGGCGTCTTGTTCGGGGGGCTGATGAAGGTACGAGTCGGATTCGGGTTGGGTGGTTCGGTGGGCCTCGACCATGAGTCGTTCACCGTGGTGGTCGACGAGCTCGACCGCATCGGGTTCGACTCGTTGTGGGTGTCCGAGCGGGCCAACTCACCGACGTTCGATCCCATGGTGGCCATGACCTGGGCCGCGGCCCGAACCGACAAACTCAAGGTCGGGGCCAGCGTGATGGTGCTGCCCGGGCGCAACCCGGTGCTGTTGGCCAAAGCCATCGCCAGCCTCGACGTGTTGTCGAAGGGCCGAGCCCTGCCCGCCTTCGGCCTCGGTATCGCCAACTCTGCCGAGCATCAGGCCTTCGGTGTACATCGCAAGGAACGGGCGGCGTGGTTCGACGAGGCGCTGCCCCTGATGCGTCGACTGTGGTCGACCGACGAGGACGTGGTGACCCACCAAGGCGACCGGTTCTCCTTCGATGAGGTTCGCCTGCTCCCCAAACCCGTTCAACAACCACTCGACGTGTGGCTCGGCGGCGCCAGCGACGCCGAGCTGCGCCGGGTGGGGCGGCTCAGCGATGGCTGGTTGCCGAGTTTCATCACGCCGGCCGGGGCCGCCCGGGGCAAGGCCATCGTCGAGGCCACCGCCGCCGAACACGATCGCGAGATCGAGGACGAACACTACGGAGTGCTCATCCCCTACCTCGACGGTGATCTACCGCCGGCCGTCATGGAGTTCGTCCATCGCCGCCAGCCCGATGCCGACCCCGCCGACATCGTGGCGTCGAGCCCAGCCGGAGCAACCGAGCTGATGGAGCGCTTCATCGAGGTCGGCTTCTCGAAGTTCGTACTCCACCCGTTCTCCCCGCCGGAGGACTGGACCGAGCTGCTGGAGTCCATCGGCGACGCCGTGTTTCCCCTTCAGAACTGACTCGTCCGGGCCGTCGAGCCGGCTCCTCCGCCGTCAGATGAGACCCAGATCGTCGGCGCTGGCGCCGTCGAGGATCTCCTCGACGGGTCCACCCAACCAGGACAGGCCGGCCGCGTAGTACGAACGAGTGTCCACCGTGATGGGGACGTCGCCGTCAACCAGGCCGCCCAGGTCGAGGTCGCCCACCACCTGGCCGCCGGCGACCTCCGAGCCCACGATGAACTGCAGCCCAGCGGTGCCGTGATCGGTTCCGGCCGACCCGTTGGGCGCCACCCGACGGCCGAACTCGCTGGTCGTCATCAGCACCACCCGGTCGGCATTGCCGGACTGCTCCAGTCGCTCGAAGAACGCCACCACACCTTCGGCCACATCGGCCAGCAGCCCAGCATGAGTGGCCAGCTGATTGGCGTGGGTGTCGAATCCGTTGACTCCCACGATCACCACTCGATTGGACGGGTTCTGCTCGATCACTCCGGCCGACGCCTGCAGGCCGGCCACCGCGGTCTCGGCTCCCAGAGCGGAACCGACTCCGGCCGACGCCGATCCGGTGGCCGCGGCCAGTGCCTCCACCGCCTCCACCGACGGGCCGATCGAGAGTTGGGCACGGGCCAGCGCGGGGTCCGTCGACAACGGATCGCTCATCGACAAGAAGGCGTTGACCACCGTGGCCTGGTCAGACGCACGCGGCGACAGCAGCTGGAACCGCTCTGGTGACCGCACCAGGGTCGACTGGGTTCGTTCTCCCAGCAACGCCGGAGCGCCGGAACCGAAAGCGACGGCGGTCAACGGATCGGGATCGTCGACCGCCTCGTCGATCCAGCGGCCCAACCAACCGGTGGTGGCCGAACCACGGGGCTGGGCTGCCCACCAGTAGTCGGTGGCATCGAAATGGGAGCGGCTCTGCTCGGCGAACCCCACACCCTGCACGAAGGCCAGGCGTTGGCTCTCCCAGAACGGCAACAACGGTTCGAGGGCCGGATGGACGCCATAGCCGACGCCATCGCCGAGCGACACCACGTCGGCCTCGGGGATACTCAGCCCGGCCCGCGTGTCCCGATACCGACCGCGATCGGGCACCAGGGTGTTGAGGCCGTCGTTGCCTCCGCCCAGCTGGAGGACGACCAGCACCCGGTCGGTGACCTCCGGAGCGACGGTGGTGGTGGTGGTGGTGGGTGCGACGGTCGTGGATGAGGCGGGCGACGACGTCGTCGAGGGCTCGGGCGACTCCAGTCCGCCGAGTGCCGTCTCCGTATCCCGGTTCGACAGCGCCCACGCTCCGGCCCCGGTTGCGGCCGCGGCCGAGCCGCCGACGAGGAAGTGGCGTCGCGACAGGCCCGCCATCACCGCACCGCCATGTCGGGTGAGGCCAGAGCCAGCGCCAGCAGGGCCCGGTCGGGCTGCTGATCGAGCCCGCCGGCGTGGCGCTGCAGAGCGTCGATGGTCGCCGGCTCGAAACCCTGGGGCAGGGCGAGCTGGGCGGCCAGTGCCACCCAGTCGCGTTCGGCCACCAGGGTCATCACCGCGGCATCGTCGGCCGTGTTGTTGGCCACTTCCGAAGCCAGGCTGAAGCGAGCGGCCACCGTCGAGGCCACGAACCAGGCGTCGCCGGAGGGATACCCACCCACGTTCGGGGGATTGCCCGGCACCTGTCCAGCTCCCTGCAGCAGCGCCAGGATGCGATTGGCGGCAGGCCTGGCACCGGTGACCCGGAGCGCCGAGCTCAACAGGTGCACGGGACTCCGACCGAACGAGCGTTGCTCGCCGTCCAGACCTGCCTCGAGGGTCGCTCGCACGAGCGGGGCGATCTCCAGGTCGTTGGATTCGAAGACGTCGGCCAGTTCGGCGACCACGGCATCGCTCACCGGTGGGCCCAGCAGCGCTTCGGCGACCTTACGGGCGATGAAGGTGGGGCACGACGGGTGTTCGACCACCGCATCGATGACCGTGTCGAGGTCGTGCACTCCTCGCGTTGAGAGGAAGACTTGCGGTGTGTCGTCGTGACGGAACGGCGCGAACGACACCTCGCCCGTGTTGCGCTCGATCGTCCACCCGGTCAGAGCGACGGCGGCCGCCTGCACGTCGGTTTCGGAATAGTTCCCCACTCCCAACCCGTAGAGCTCGAGCAACTCGCGCCCGAAGTTCTCGTTGGGGCTGTCGCCTTTGCTGCTCGCTCCGTTGAGGAACACCAGCATCGCCGCATCGATGGCCACCGCTCGCAACAACGTGCGGAAGTTGCCCAGACAGTTCCGCCGCAGCAACTCCAGGTGATCGCCGAGCAGTTGAGTGCTGGGAACGGCGGCGATCGACACGGCGAAGTGGTCGTGCCAGAAGAAGGTCATCACGTCTTCGAGAGGCCTCGGCGTCTCCGCCTGGTGGGTGATCCAAGACTCGAGCAGTGGCGGTCCTTCCTCTCCCAGGTCGTTTGTGCGCAGCGAGACCGGGAGGCCACCGAAGATCGGCGCTGCGACCGCCACACCGGTTCGGTCGGGTTCGGTCAGCCGATCGAGTAGTACCGATGTCGTGGTGGTGGCATCCTGCTCGCCGGGGACGAAGCCGAAGCCGGCGCGGCGGGCCAACCAGGCTCTGGTCTCCGAAGTGGGAATCGATTGCACGGTTCCCACTGTGACGGATGGTGATGAGGAATCCGTGAAGAAACGTCGCGAATTCTCGAGTCTTGATCGATCGCTACTCCACTCGACGGCAACCACCCGGAACCCGGGCCAAGGATAAGATTGACGGGCCCGGATTACCGCATCTACTGTCGCCGCCGATGACCCGATCACTGCTGTCCCCGCCCGTGCGCTCGCTGCTCGACCCCGGCGAGGCGCAGTTCCTGCAGAACCGTTCCGACATGCTGGAACAGCTGGCCGAGATCGAGGAGCTCCTCGACGAGGCCGAAGCCGGTGGTGGCCCCGAACGCATGGAGCGCCTGCGATCCCGGGGCAAGCTCCCCATCCGGGAGCGCATCGCCAACGTGCTCGACCCCGACAGCCCCTTCCTCGAGATCAGCCCGCTGGCGGCGTACCAGTCCGACTACGTCATGGGTGGGGGCATGGTCGTGGGCATCGGTGTCATCGCCGGCACCGAGTGCGTGATCATGGGCAACGATCCCACGGTCCTGGCCGGGGCACTCACGCCCTACGCGGCCAAGAAGTGGATGCGGGCCATCGAGATCGCCCGAGACAACCGCCTGCCTTATGTGAGTTTCGTCGAATCGGCGGGAGGCGATCTGCGGGTCGAGACCGGCGGCGGCGAGAAACGTCGACGGTCCCAGGTCGACCACTTCGCCCAGACCGGCCGCTTCTTCTACGAGATGATCGAGCTCTCCAAGATGGAGATCCCCACCGTGTGTGTGGTGTTCGGTTCGTCCACGGCCGGCGGCGCCTACCAACCCGGCCTGTCCGACTACACCATCATGGTGAAGGAGCAATCGAAGATGTTCCTCGCCGGTCCCCCGCTGGTGAAGATGGCCACCGGCGAGGAATCCGACGACGAGACCCTCGGTGGCGCCGAGATGCACACCACGGTGTCGGGCGGCGGCGACTACTTCGCCGAGAACGAGATGGATGCCTTGCGACTGTGCCGTGAGGTGGTTTCGCACCTGAACTGGCGAAAGCCGGGGCCCGAACCCCGTTTCGACCCGGATCCGCCGGTCTACGACAGCGACGAGCTGCTGGGGATCGTGAGCCGCGATCTGGTGAAACCCGTCGATGTGCGTGACGTCATCGCCCGCATCACCGATGGCTCACGCTTCGAGGACTTCAAACCCCGCTGGGGCTCCACGATGGTGTGCGGCTGGTCGTCCATCCACGGGTACCCGATCGGCATCCTGGGTAACAACGGGGTGATCTACCCCGACGCCGCCCAGAAGGCCGCCCACTTCATCCAGCTGTGCAACCAGATCGACGTGCCGCTTCTGTTCCTGCAGAACATCACCGGCTTCATGGTCGGGCGCGACTTCGAAGCCGACGGCATCATCAAGAAGGGTTCGCAGATGATCAACGCGGTGAGCAACTCCACCGTTCCGCATCTCACCGTCACCATCGGGTCGTCGTACGGGGCCGGCACCTACGGCATGTCGGGCCGTTCGTTCGGGAATCGATTCACGTTCCTGTGGCCCACCGCCAAGATCGCGGTGATGGGGCCCAAACAGATTGCCGGGGTCATGTCGCAGGTCCGCCGAGGTCAGGCCGAACGGGCCGGCATACCGTTCGACGAAGCCGAGGATGCCGAAACCGTTGCCCAGGTGGAAATGATCCAGGAGCAGGGTTCGCTGGCGCTACGGGCGTCGGGCGCCATCGCCGACGACGGCATACTCGATCCACGCGACACCCGTGACGTGCTGGGGATGTGCCTGTCGGTCGTGCGCAACCGTCCCATCGAGGGGGCCGACGGCTACGGGGTGTTCCGGCTGTGAGTCGATTCCACACACTCCTCGTCGCCAATCGAGGCGAGATCGCCCGGCGCATCTTCCGCAGCGCTCAGAGCATGGGACTTCGCACGGTTGCCGTGTTCACCGACGCCGATGCCGGTTCGCTGTTCATCGCTGACGCCGACGAAGCGGTCCGGATCGACAGCTATCTCGACGCCGATGCCATCGTTGCCGCCGCGCTGAGCACGAGCAGCGGTGCCGTTCACCCCGGGTATGGATTCCTGGCCGAGAACGCGGCCTTTGCCGCCGCCGTCTCCAGCGCCGGGCTCGCCTGGGTGGGCCCTTCGGCCGAAGCCATCAGCGCCATGGGCGACAAGATCGCCGCCAAGGAGCTCGCCGTCGGCGCGGGCGTGCCCGTGCTGGAATCGAGCGACGACCCCGACGGCTTCGACGCCGTCGGCTATCCGCTGCTGATCAAGGCGGCCGCCGGAGGCGGCGGCAAGGGCATGCGGATAGTGACGTCCCCCGCTGACCTGCCCGACGCCGTCGCCTCCGCCCAACGCGAAGCCCTGGCCGGGTTCGGCGACGATCGTGTCTTCGCCGAGCGGTACGTGGCCCGGTCCCGACACGTCGAGATCCAAGTCCTAGGAGATCAGCACGGCACCCTGGTGCACCTCGGTGAGCGCGAATGCAGCATCCAGCGACGGCATCAGAAGGTGATCGAGGAATCACCCTCCCCCTTCGTCGGTCCGGAGTTGCGCTCGAGTATGGGCGACGCCGCGCTGCGCCTGGCCGCCGCGATCGACTACCAGTCGGCCGGCACCGTCGAGTTCCTGGTCGACGACAACAGCGGCGAGTTCGCCTTCCTCGAAGTGAACACCCGACTCCAGGTCGAACACCCCGTCACCGAAGCCGTCACCGGCATCGATCTGGTTCGCGAACAGCTTCGCCTGGCCCAGGGCGACCCACTCGGGTACACGCAGTCCGACATCACGTTCGACGGCCACGCCGTCGAGGCCCGGTTGTACGCCGAAGATCCGGCCAACGAGTTCCTGCCGGCCACAGGCACACTCGACGCCTTCGAACCGGCCGCCCATCCGGCCGTGCGATGGGACACCGGCGTCGGACCGGGATCGATCATCGGCACGGCCTTCGATCCCATGATCGCCAAGGTGATCGCCACCGGCCGCACCCGCAACGAGGCGGCCGGCACGTTGGCGTTGGCCCTCGAACGACTCCACATCGGCGGTGTGGTGACCAACCGCGACTTCCTCAGCTCGGTGTTGCGCTCCGAAGCCTTCCTCGCCGGTGACACCACCACCGACTTCATCGAACGGGTGGCGCCGGAACCGATGCGGCCGGTCGACGACGCCGAAACCGAACGGTTGGCCGTGGCGGCCATGTTGTGGATCCACGGCACCAACCGCGACGACGCCACCGTGCTGAAGTCGCTCCCTGGGGCGTGGCGCATCGGACGGCTGCCGGCCGAACGTATCGAGCTGGCTCGAGGCGACCAGCACCTCACGGTGCACTATCGCCACCGCCGCGACGGCTCGTTCGCCCTGGGTGTGCACGGCGACGAGGGTCTGGCCCACATCCACCGTCGTTCGGCCACCGAGATCGACGTCGAGATCCGGGGCCGGCGCCGCACAGTACGTGTCGATCGGTCGGGCGACCGGATTCATCTCACCGGGGCCGGCGGCGGGGTCACCTTCACCCTGATTCCCCGGTTCGCGGTCCCCGAACCCGATCTCCCCGGCGGCGCCGTGGCTGCCCCCATGCCCGGCAAGGTCATCGAGTTGCGCGTGGCGGTCGGAGACGCCGTCGCGGCCGGAGACGTGGTGGCGGTGCTCGAGGCGATGAAGATGGAGAACCATCTCCGGGCGGCCGAGGCCGGCACGGTGGCCGAGATCCGGGTCGCCGTCGGCGATCAGGTGGAGAAGGACGTGTTGTTGATGGTGATAGACGACGAAGACGAATCGAGCGACCAGTGACCGACCCCATCCGTATCGCCAACTGTTCGGGTTTCTACGGCGACCGTCTGTCGGCCGCTGGAGAGATGGTCGACGACGGCCCCATCGACGTCCTCACTGGAGATTGGCTGGCCGAGCTCACCATGTTGATCCTGGCTCGCAGCCAGGCCAAACGAGCGGGCGGGGGCTACGCCCGTACCTTCGTGAAACAGATGGAGCAGGTCATGGGCACCTGCCTCGATCGAGGGATCAAGGTCGTGGCCAACGCCGGGGGTCTCGATCCCGAAGGATGCGCGGAGGGGGTCGCCGAGGTGGCTGATGGGCTCGGGCTCGAACCCACCATCGCCTACGTCAACGGCGACAACCTGTTGCCCCGCCTCGACGAGCTGCGCGAGGCCGGAATCGAGCTGACCGACTTCGAGACCGGCGACGCCATCAGTGAGACCGACTTCATCTCGGCCAATGCCTACCTGGGCTGCTGGGGCATCGTCGACGCCCTCGACCGTGGGGCCGACATCGTGGTGACCGGCCGCACCACCGACGCCGCCATCGTCTGCGGACCCGCGGCATGGCACCACGGTTGGCAACGGGCCGACTGGAATCCGCTGGCCGGTGCGGTGGTGGCCGGTCACGTCATCGAATGCGGCACCCAGGCCACTGGTGGCAACTACTCGTTCTTCACCGAAATCGACGGTCTCGAGCGGGCCGGGTTCCCCTGGGCCGAGATCGACCACGACGGCTCAGCCGTCATCGGCAAACACGACGACACGGGCGGAGGCGTCACCGTCGGCACCGTCACCTCGCAGTTGCTCTACGAGATCGGCGCACCGCAGTACCTCGGCCCCGACGTGACCGCCCGCTTCGACACGATCAACCTCGAACAGGTCGGGGCCGACCGGGTACGCATCAGCGACACCCAGGGAGAACCGCCTCCCCCGACGCTGAAGGTGTCGATGAACAGCTGGGGTGGCTTCCGTACCGACGTCAACCTCGCTCTCACCGGCATCGACATCGAAGCCAAGGCCGAGCTCATCGAGGCCGCCTTCTGGACGGCCGCCCCCATCGGCCCCGATGCCTTCGAGAGCGTCACGACCCGGTTGGTACGGACCGACAAACCCGACCCCGCATCCAACGAGGAGGCCGTGGCCGGGTGGCGATTGACGGTGAAAGACTCCGACGAGCGCAAGGTCAAGTCGCTCGGGTCGGCCCTCAACGACATGGCTCTGGCCACCATCCCGGGCTTCTTCGGACTCGGGGGCGGCGGCATCGGGAAACCGTTCGGTGTGCACACATCTGCCCTCGTCACCGCCGACCTGGTCCCCCAACACGTCGTGGTGCTCGACGGCGACCGCACAGTGATCGACTCGGTGGCCCCGGCCGCGACGGTCGAGGTCGCCGTGCAGCCCGATCCCGACATCGCCGTCCCTCGCGGCCAGACCCGGCGGATGCCCCTCGGAACGGTGGTCGGTTCGCGGTCGGGCGACAAGGGCGGCAACGCCAACCTCGGACTCTTCGCTCGTTCAGCAGCCGGTTTCGTATGGCTCGACGAACTGCTCACCACCGACCGGTTGCGAGAACTGCTCCCCGAAACGGCGGAGCTCGACATCGACCGCCACCGGCTCCCCAACATCTGGTCCCTCAACTTCTTGATACACGGGCTGCTTCAGGAGGGAGTGGCTGCCTCCACCCGTCAGGACGGCCAGGCCAAGAGTCTCGGAGAGTGGATCAGGGCACGCCATGTCGACGTGCCGGTCGAGCTGTTGGCCGAGACCTGATCGATCATGACCACGGTCACCGACCGCGACGAGATGGAGCGCCGCATCCGGGCTGTCCCGCGCCCCGAACCGGTGCTGTCGCGCGAACGAGCCAACCAACTCACTCCCCGCCAACGCGAACTCCTCGACCAGATCACCGACCTCATCCGCGACGGCTTCTCCCATCTGACCATGGCCGACCTCGCGGCCCGGCTCAACTGCTCACTCCGCACGCTGTACGGGTTGGCCCGCAGCCGCGAGGAACTGGTCTTGATGGCCATCGACCGCAATCTCTGGTCGGTGGGGCGCCGGTCCCGGTCGGCCGGCACCGCCGGCGCCGATCCGCTGGCCAGCATTCGTGCCTACCTCGCCGCAGCCAACGTGGCGGTCAGTGAGGCCACACCCGCTTTCGCCCGCGACCTCATGGCCATGCCCGAAGGCGCGGCCCTGCAACGAGCCCACAACCAGTACCTCATGGCGGTCACCCGGGAGCTGCTCGACTACGCGGTCGAGCGGAACGACATTGATCCGGTCGACACCACGGCGGTGGCCCACGTGGTGGCCGGCCTGGGCACCACCTTCGCCCAGCCCGACGTGATCGAGACGATCGATCACTCCCCCCGCGACGCCGCCAACCAGCTCGTCGACATCATCCTCCGAGGCCTCCAGGCCCCACACCCATGAAGGAATCCCCGATGCACGCAGCCGACATCCTGGCCGACCTGGTGGCCGAGCAACACGACCTCGACACCATCGTGGCCGGTCTGACCGAAGAAGAATGGAGCCTGAGTACCGCCAGCCCGCGATGGACCGTCACCGATCAGGTCGCCCACCTCACCTACTTCGACAACACCGCGACCATGGCCATCAGCGACCCCGACGGATTCCGCGCCTCCGTCGACGAGCTGTTCGGGCAAGCCGGCGGCGGCGACGGCGCCATCGACGAGCTCACCCTGGCGGCCGTTCGCCAACTTCCCGTCGATGAGCGCGTGGTTGCGTGGCGTGCCGGTCGAGCCGCCCTGGTGAACGCCGCCGCCGACCTGGACGACGACACCAGGGTTCCCTGGTACGGCCCGTCGATGGGGGCCAAGTCGTTTCTCACCGCCCGGTTGATGGAGTGCTGGGCTCACGGCCAGGACATCGTCGACGCGGTCGGGGCCGAGCGCCAGGCCACCGACCGGCTTCGTCACATCGCCCAACTCGGCTACATCACCCGAGGGTGGACCTACGCCAACCGCAGGATTGACGCACCCGAGGCCGAGATTCGTGTCGAGCTGGCCAGCCCGTCGGGCGAAGCCTGGACGTGGGGACCCGACAACGCCGACGAGCGGGTCACGGGTACGGCGCTCGACTTCTGTTTGGTGGCCACCCAGCGCCGCCATCTCGACGACACCGCTCTCGTCGCGACCGGTGAGGCCGCCCAGGACTGGCTGCTCAAGGCTCAGGCGTTCGCCGGACCACCCACCGAAGGACCCGACGCCGGCACCTTCGCCGGCTGATCAGCCACAGGTGGTGAGACGCACCACCCCGTCGCCAATCGACTCGGACGAGGCGTCGTCCTGGTCGTCGACCCATTCGTCCACCTGTTCGGCCAGCTCATCGCGTTCGTCGGAGTTGTCCATGGCCACATCGACGCGCACGCACGTGTCGTCACCGTCGAGCCAGGCCACGAACCAGTCACCGGACCACCCCGCGGCGGCCTCGCCGGCATCGTCGCCAACGGCCGTGGAAAGCAGCACCTGGATGAGCAGCTGGCCGAAGACCCCCTGCTCGATGACCTCACCCTCGGCGGGAGGGGCCGTCACCTCGAGACGGTCCTCGCCGGCCCGGTAGGCACCCGCAACCATGACCTTCTCGCTGGTATCGGGGGGAGACTCCAGGGCGGCGTCGACGGTGGCTTGGCTCTCGTCCCACAACTCGTCGACCAGCAGCTCGCCGAATTCGTAGGGGGCGAACTGGAGCTCGAGGTACGGGAAGGTGAGCACCGAGAAGTCGATGTCGTTCCCGAGGGCGAGCCCTTCTTCTTCTTCGTCCCTGATCTCGTCGGCGGACAACGTCTCCCGGTAGAGGCTCTCGATGTAGCGGGCATTGCCCTCCACCACCGCCCGGAACCCGAAACCGATCTCGTCGTCACGGTCGTCGTATTCCGGGCGATCCAGATCGAACCACTGATCGTCGAGGGCATGCACCAGCTCGTGCACGATCGTGGTGCGGACCAACGGCGTGAGCTCTCCGCCGCGCACCACCAGTTCGGCGGTCTCGGGGTCGTAGTAGCCGATCACGCCGGCTTCCCCGAAGGCTTTGCTGGCGTCCTCGAGGGTGACCCCCTCCTCCAGGATGCCGAGCGCCTGGTAGATGCCTGTGAATCGAGCCAGATCGTCCTGGCTCTCGGCCAGGTCGGACTCGACCAGCTCGTTGAATCGGGCCACGAAGGCGTCATCTTCGAGGGTGAGAACCACCGGCGTCTCCTTGAACTCGAGGCCACGGGCGGTCTCCACGAACTCGATCAGGGCCGGCAGGATCGCCGCCAGTTCGGCCTCGGCGTCGGTGGCTCCGTCGTCGCCCTCATCGGTGCTGTTTCCCTCGGTAGTGGTGGGCGGAGCCGAATCATCGGGATCGGAGTCGGTGCCGTCGTCGGAGGGCTCGGCATCGGTGGCCCCGTCGTCGGTGCCACCGGCCACCCCACCGGCGGGGGCCGGCGCCGTGGCCTGTCCATCGACACGGATCGGTCCGTTGTCATCCCGCAGTAGCCCCACGGTGAGGCCCACCGCGATGGCCAACAGCACCGCGACGGCCGCACCCACCACAATCTGGCCACGCCGATTGTCGGGCGGTGGTGGCTTCGGGGGTTGGGGCAACGAGCTCGTCGGAGGGGCGGACCAGTTGTCGCTCATGCAGGTTCAATCGGCAGGGAGGTGACCAATTCGACGCTACCGCCGCCAGGACGCTTGGCGGTCGCGCCAGTTCGGACCGGGCTCAGCGCCAGAACGCGTGGACAGAGACGGGAACGATCGCCGAAGTCAGCCGTTGTCGAGGGCGCGGCCGATATCGGCCAGTAGATCGTCGATGTTCTCGAGCCCGACCGACAGGCGAATCAGGTCGTCGGGTACCTCCAGCGGGCTGCCGGCGGCAGACAGGTGGGTCATGGCCCCGGGGTGTTCGATGAGTGACTCGACCGCCCCCAACGATTCGGCCAGGGTGAACACTTCGGTTGCCGCCGCCACACGCATGGCGGCGTCGCGACCGTCGGCCACCCGGAACGACACCATGGCCCCAGGGGCCTGCATCTGTCGTTGGGCGGCGTCGTGGCCGCGATGATCGGGCAGACCCGGGTAGAGGACCTCCGAAACACCATCGTGGGTGGTGAGGAACTCGACGATCGCTGCCGCGTTGGCGCACTGGCGATCGAGACGCACACCGAGCGTCTTCAGGCCGCGCAGGGTGAGATAGCAGTCGAAGGGAGACGGAACGGCGCCGACGCCGTTCTGGAGAAAGGCCAGATCGTCGGCCAGCTGATCGTCGTCGACGGCCACGAAACCGCCGACCACATCGCTGTGACCGCCGATGTACTTGGTGGTGCTGTGCACCACCACGTCGGCACCGTGCCGCATCGGTTGTTGGAGGTACGGGGTGGCGAAGGTGTTGTCGACCACCAACAAGGCACCGGCACCGTGGGTGATGTCGGCCACCGCTTCGATGTCGAAGACGGTGAGCAACGGGTTGGTGGGTGTCTCCATCCACACCACCCGGGTGCTGGGCCGAAGGGTGTCGGACAATGCGGCATGGTCGGTGAGGTCGACCGCCGACCATTCGATGCCCATCGGGGCGAGCACCTTGGAGATCAGACGGAATGTGCCGCCGTAGGCGTCGTCGCCGAGGATGAGATGGTCGCCCGGCCGCAGCCGCCGCAACACCGCGTCGGTGGCACTCATCCCGCTGGCGAAGGCCAGCCCGTGAGCCGCCTGCTCGAGCGAGGCCAGGCACTCCTCGAGTGCTCGGCGGGTGGGATTGCCGGTGCGGCCATACTCGAAACCGCGGTGCTGACCGACGGCCTCCTGGGCGAAGGTGGTGGCCATCGAGATCGGCGTCACCACCGCTCCGCTGACGGGATCGTGGGGCTGCCCGGCACGGATGGCTCGGGTCTCGAAGCCGAATCGTTCGGCATCGAGGAACTGATCGTCGGCCATCAGGCCGATCCCGGCGTGTCGGGGCTCAAGAAGCTGAGCACATCGGTACGGCTCACCACGGAACGGGGGCGGCCGCCATCGAGAACCAACAGGGCCTGTGCCGATTCGAGCAGCTCGACAGCCAACTCCACCCGCTGACCGGCACCGATGGTGGGCAGCGCCGGACCCATCACCGCTTCGACCGACTTGTCGAGCACGGCGTCGTTCTCGAAGGTGAGCTCCATCAACCGCAGCTCGGTGACCGAACCCATCACCTCGGCCGCCGCGATGGGCATGTCGCCCTTGGCCACCGGGAGCTGGCTCACGCCCAGGCTGCGCATATTGGTGATGGCCTCACGAACAGTGATGTGGGGTTGCACATAGATGAGGGTGGGCACGTTGGTGCGTTTGGCCTCGAGCACGTCGCCCACGGTCGGACCATCGTCGGCCAGGAAACCGAAACTCGCCATCCAGGCGTCGTCGTAGAGGGTCGACAGGTACCCCCGGCCCGAATCGGGGATGAGCACCACCACCAGATCGTCGGCGGTCGATTCGCGGGCGACTTCGAGCGCGGCGTGCACGGCGGTTCCGCACGAACCACCGATGAGCAGCCCCTCTTCCTCGGTGACCCGGCGGGCGGTGATGAAGCTGTCGCGGTCGGTGACGGCGATGGTGCGGTCGACGAGGTCGGGGGTATAGGTGCTGGGCCAGAAGTCCTCGCCGACTCCTTCGACCAGGTAGGGGCGGCCCGACCCTCCCGAGTACACCGAGCCCTCGGGATCGGCGGCGACGATCTGCACGTCGGCACGCTGCTCCTTCAGGTAGCGGGCCACGCCGGTGATGGTGCCGCCGGTTCCGGCCCCGGCCACGAAGTGGGTGATGCGGCCATCACATTGTCGCCAGATCTCCTGGCCGGTGGTGCGGTAGTGCGACTCGGGGTTGGTGGGATTGTCGTACTGGTTGGGCCGGTAGGCGCCGGGGATCTCCTGCATCAGCCGCTCGGCCGTGGAGTAGTACGAGTCCGGGTCTTCGGGCGCAACGGCCACCGGGCACACCACCACCTCGGCCCCGTAGGCCCGCAGCAGAGCCACCTTCTCGGGGCCCACCTTGTCGGTCACGACGAACACACACCGATACCCCCGCTGGGCGGCCACGATGGCCAGGCCGACGCCGGTGTTGCCCGATGTCGGCTCGACGATGGTGCCGCCCGGTTGCAGCTCACCGGTGGCCTCGGCGTGATCGATCATGTGGATCGCCGGTCGGTCCTTGACACTGCCGCCGGGATTGGTGAGCTCGACCTTGGCCACAACGGGGCAGCTGATGCCCTCGGTGACTCGGCGCAGGCGGACCATCGGGGTCTCACCCACGAGATCGAGGACGGAATCAGCTATCTCCATGGGCTCACCCTTGCACGAAACCGGCGGCCACGGGCGCTCATCGGGCCGGCTCGCAGCAGCAGGATTGTCGGCGGCCTCGGCCGTCTGGAACATTGAGCGTCAATGACTGCCGCCGTCGTCGCCGTGGAACCTCTGTCCCGGCCGGACATGCACGCCACGTTGGCCACCGCGGTCGAGGCCGGTGGCGCCCGGGTGGGGCCGATCGGCGAGGCGGGCGCGCTCGTGTGGGCCGACCCGGGTGCCGCCGACCGCTTTCCCGAGATCATCGAGAACGGCCCCGGGGTGAGCTGGATCCAATTGCCGTACGCCGGCATCGAGCCGTTCCAGGCCCACCTCGACCACCACCACACCTGGACATGCGGGAAGGGTGTGTACGCCGCGCCGGTGGCCGAACACGCACTGGCGCTGGGGCTGGCCGGGCTTCGAGGACTGGCCGGCTATTCGCGCGCCGACCATTGGCAGGCGCCGGTGGGCACCAATCTCTTGGGGGCCACCGTCACCATCTTCGGTGCCGGTGGCATCGCGGCCGAACTGATCAAGCTGCTCGAACCGTTCGACACTCGGATCCGGGTCGTCCGACGCCGCCCCGACCCGATGGCGGGAGCCGAGGTGTGGTCACCGGATCGGGCTGCGGAGGCCGTCACCGGCGCCGCACTGGTCGTGATCGCTTGTGCCTTGACCAGCGAGACCCGAGGAATGGTCGATCGGCAGCTGCTGGCGGCCATGGACCCCGACGCCTGGTTGGTCAACGTGGGCCGAGGGGGCCATGTCCGAACCGACGACCTCGTGGCTGCACTCGATGGTGGGTCGATCGGAGGCGCCGCTCTCGATGTGACCGACCCCGAGCCGCTCCCGCCGGGCCACGCGCTGTGGAGTCGGCCCAACTGCATCATCACGCCCCACGTGGCCAACACCCCTGAGATGGGGCTGCC
This sequence comes from Acidimicrobiales bacterium, assembly GCA_051011595.1. GTDB lineage: Bacteria > Actinomycetota > Acidimicrobiia > Acidimicrobiales > SHLQ01 > JAOUEE01. The sequence goes on along the minus strand of JBPCTQ010000396.1, from coordinate 27 downwards.
CCTCCTGGCCGAACGGGTGCGGGCCAA
>JBPCTQ010000395.1:0-15959 GCA_051011595.1 Acidimicrobiales bacterium | reverse complement strand
GAGAACGAACGGGTCCACGCACCCGAAGCGGGTTGGGCCGAAGCCGAGGTCACCGACGACGCCATCGCGGTCAAGGTCGGCGCAGGCGATGTGCTCGATTCCGTGGTGCTACGGAGCTACTGCATCGGCGCGGCCCACATGGCCTACAGCTGGGTCACTTCGGAGGGGTTGGCCGTGGCCGATGACGGCACCATCGGCGATCTGACCGTGCGATCCTTCGGCATCCTGCGGGCCATCGACACTCCACCCATCGAGGTCACCATCATCGACGACCCCGGTCCGGCGGTGAACGGCTCCGACGCAGTCTTCGCCGCGGTGGCCGCCGCCACCTGGCTCGATCGTGGCTGTCCCCAGGACTGGCCCACGGGCTGACGTCCCACCCATCGGCCGGTGGGTGGGTACGGTTGGGCTCAGCGGCGGAGCGGTCGCCGGACTGGAGCAGCTCGAGGGTGCAGACGACGTGACGCGAGACTCGGCGATGTGTCGGTGGCGTGTCCTGTTGGCGCTCGTCGTGGTGCTGGCTGTGGTGATGACCTCTACACCGGCCCACGCCCAGTCGGGCGATGAGGAGGCGGACCTCGAACAGGAGCTGGCCGAACGATGGGCTCCCGTCTACCTGCTGAAGGCACAGGAAGCCGAGTGTGATGCCGACGGCGAGCAGTACGAACCGACGTCGGTCGAGATCGTCCTCGACAACGATGAGATCGCGCTGCGCCAGGTGAGCCCGGGCGATCCGGTGGTGGGATTCGGACCGTCGGCCGCCGATCTGTACGGGCTGGGTGAGACCTTCTATCTCGAGTACCCGGGTCTCTCCCTGTCGCCGGGGTGCAACTACGAGCGGGATTTCAAGCGCTATCGCGACGATCAACCCGCCGTGGTCTATGCCCATGTCGTGCGGGAGGCCGGACACCTCGACCAGCTGGCCGTCCAGTACTGGACGTTCTGGTACTACAACGACTGGAACAACAAACACGAGACCGACTGGGAGTTCACCCAGCTGCTCTTCGATGCCGCCAGCGTCTCCGAAGCCCTCACCGTGGGACCGGCTCGGGTGGGTTATGCCCAACACGAGGGCGGCGAGCGGGCCGAATGGGACGACGACAAGGTCGAGAAGATCGACGGTCGACCGGTGGTGTATCCGTCGGCCGGCTCCCATGCCAGCTACTACTCGTCGGCGGTGTATCTCGGGCGCAGCGGCAGCGAGGGTTTCGGATGCGACAACACCGACGGACCATCGCGGCGCGTCGATGCCGAGGTGGTGCTACTCCCCGACGCACCGACGGGACCCGACGACCCGTTCGCGTGGTTGGCCTTCGAGGGACGGTGGGGTGAACGCCACGACGGGCCGTTCAACGGCCCCACCGGGCCGGCGGCGAAACCCCGTTACCTCGAGCCGGTCAGCTGGCACGAAGACCTTCGCTCCGACAGTGTCATCATCCCGGCCGGTGAATCGTTGTCGTCATCGATTGTCACCGGGTTCTGCGATGTGGTCGAGTGGGGGTCGGGGTTGTTGATCCAGTACCTCAGCGATCCCCTCCAGGTGCTGATCACCGTTTTGGTGGCCGTGGGGGTGGGGCTGTTCCTGATCCGGCGAACCTCCTGGGCCCCCCGCGACCCGGCACCACTGCGGGCGCCGCGCCGCGCCGGGCAGGTGCTCGGTGCCGCTTCGGTCGCCTACCGCCGCCGACCGGGGACATTCATCGCCATCGGTTTGGCGTTTCTACCACTCACCCTGTTCACGGCGCTGGTGCTCGGGCTGATCTCGCAGTTGGCCGGGGTGAGCGCCCTGATCGTTCTCGTCGACGAGAACAGCTCGTTGGGGGCGTTGCTGGCTTTCCTGGTCGGTGGCCTGGCCAACGTGATCGGCGCCACCTTCGTGCAAGCCGCCGTGTGCGTGACGATGAACGCAGCCGACGAAGGCAGGACCGTCGACGCCCGAGCTGCGTACGCTGCCGTCCTGTCCCGGTGGAAGCCACTCTGTGGTGCGATTGTCCGGACCGTGATCCTGGTGGGGTTGTTGTTGATCACCGTGATTGGTGTGCCCATCGGGATCTGGCTGCTGGTGCGCTACCAGTTCCTCGCCCAGGCGGTGATGCTCGACGGCACCGACGGCCGTGGTGCCCTCCGCCGCAGCGCCCGCCTGGTCGAGGGGCGGTGGCTGCACACCGCCGTGATGGTGTTGCTCATCAACGGAGTGGTGGCGATCAGCGCCTTCGTGGTCGGGTTCCTGGTCCTGGTCCTGGTCAGCGGTCTGCCTCTGTGGGGGTTCAACATCGTGACCGCCGGCGTGTACGCCTTGTTGGTGCCGTTGGCCGCCGCGGCCTACACGCTGCTCTACGGTGACCGGGTGGCCGCAACCGCGGCCGAGGCCGACGAACCGGTCGCTGTGTAGTTGTCATCGGAGCCCCCATGCCCAAACCCCTCGGTCCTTACACTCCGATCGTCGTTTCCGGTGATCTGTTGTTCGTGTCGGGTCAGGTCGGCCTCCGCGATGGTGCGTTGGTCGACGGGGGCGTGACGGCTCAGGCCGAGCAGGCCTTGGCCAACCTGGCCGGATTACTCGAGTCCGAGGGAGCGTCGATGAGCGATGTGGTCAAAACCACGGTTTTCCTGAGCGACATGGCCGACTACGGCCCGGTCAACGAGGTCTACGTCGCTGCCTTCGGTGATCATCGCCCCGCCCGCTCCGCGGTGGCGGTGGCCGGGTTGCCCATCGGTGCGCTGGTCGAGGTCGAGGCCGTGGCCCGTCGTTGACGAGAGGTCAGTCGGTGTCGTCGGGTGGGCCGTCGTACGGGTCGAAGTTCGACATCTCCAACAAGATGGAGCCCTCGTGTTCGGCGTCGACCGACGCCTTGGTGAAGCTGCCGAGAATGCCGGCCAGAACGGCCATGCTCATGAGCATGATCACCGGGAAGATCAAGAGCACGATGATCATGACAACTGCGCCTTCCATGGACTCAGTCTGTCAGACGTGGTGGGACCGGGTGCGATCGGAACCGGTCAGGCGCTCTGGAGCTCGTCGGTGATGGCAAAGGCGTCGTATTCCTCGCTGGTGTCGACCCAGTCTTCGTACTGGATGACGTTGATCTCGCCGAACTTCTTGCGCAGCCATCCGTCGGCGGCGTCGAGCAGACCCAACTTCTTGCAGTTGGGCACGATCTTGGTGAAGAGCATGTGCTGGAACTCCTGGTTCTCGGGGCTGGCGAACAGCCTCGGGGCCAGGACACGAACGTCGACACCCATACGCTCCCACGCCTCCTGCTGGAGGAAACGGTCGCGCATGCGCAGGGCGGCTTCGAAGGCGAACTCCTGCCGTTCGCGGATCTCCGCGGCCGACAAACCGTCGTAGACCTCCTGGAGTGACAGCACCCCGAAGGCCACGTGGCGGGCCTCGTCGCTCATCACGTAGCGCAGCAGCTTCTTGAGCAGCGGTTCGGTGGTCATCTGGTGCATGAAACCGAAGGCGGCCAGGGCCAGCCCTTCGACCATGATCTGCATACCCAGGTAGGTCATGTCCCAGCGGCTGTCGTTGATGATGTCGTCGAGCAGCAGACGCAGGTGGGCGTTTACCGGGTACTGGTTGTCGAGTTTGGTGTCGAGGTACTTGGCGAAGACCTCTACGTGGCGAGCTTCGTCCATGACCTGGGTGCTGGCGTAGAGCTTGGCGTCGTAGAACGGCACCGTCTCCACGATCTTGGCCGTGGCCAACAGGGCGCCCTGTTCACCGTGCAGGAACTGCGACAGGGCCCAGGCGTTGGACTCCATGCCGAAGGTGATCCACTCGTCGTCGTTCCACTTTTCGGCCCCGGTGCCGGTGAGATCGACCGGTTGCGGGGTGTCCTTGTCGCGTTCGTAGATCTCGGTGGAGATCTTCAGCTGGTCGACCTCGATGCTCCAGTCGAGATCGGTCTCGGCGTTCCACTGCGCCGTCTTGGCCTTCTCGTAGAGTCGCTCGAGCTTGGGTCGTTCACCCTTTTCGTAGTTCCAGGTGAACAACGCATCGGAGTTGTCGGCCACCACGTGCTCGACTTCGGCGGCATCGGTGTTGGTGATCGCCAGGATGGCGTCGATGTCGTTCGGATCGGTGCGACCGATGATCTCTTCAACCGTGGCCATGGATACCCCGCATCTGTCAGTGAACGAGGGTCAAGTTACCGAAGAGTCGGTTCCCGGGTAAACCCTCGTCGAGGTGGTCACTTGACACATCGGCCGATCGAGGCGGCCACTGAGATCGGCGGTGACTGAGGATCGGAGATCTCGGCGGTGATTGAGGATCGGAGATCTCGGCGGTGACTGAGGATCGGAGATCTCAGCGGTGACAGCATCAGGGCGACCAGCGGGACTGACCGAACCGATATCCCACCGAACGGACGGTCTGGATGAGGCCGGCGTGCTCTTCGCCGAGTTTGGCCCGCAGCCGTCGAATGTGGACATCGACCGTGCGGGCGCCGCCGTAGTAGTCGTATCCCCACACCCGGCTGAGCAGCGTCTCGCGGGTGAACACCTTGCCCGGATGGCTGGCGAGGAACTTCAACAGCTCGTATTCCATGTACGTGAGATCGAGGGGGCGATTCTCGATGGCCGCCTGGTAGGTCTCGAGGTTCAGTACGAGCACGCCGTATTCGACGAGCTCGGGACGGGCCTCCTGCTGGCCGGCATGCCAGAACCGATGGCGCAGGCGGGCTTCGAGCTCGCGGGGGTGGAAGGGCGTGAGGCAGAAGTCGTCGAAGAACTCGTCACGGTGTTCGAGATCGTCGAGCTGGCTCCCGCTGAGGAGCAACAAGATGGGTTCGAGGGGAACGTCGCTCTTGCGCAGCGAGCGACACAGGGCAAACGCGCCGGTGGGGTCCTCGTCGGCCACCACGATGGCGCCGCCCCAACCGCCGTCGGGTTCGTCGGTGCGGGCTTCGTGTTCGTCGGCGACGGCTTTCCACACCCAGCCCGACAGGTCGAGACACTGGGCCAGCTCAGGTGGGGCCGGGGAGGGGTAGACCAGGATGGGATCCACGGTGCTCACCAGCCTCGGAGGTAGCGGTCGAGCTCCCACTGGGTGACCTGGGTCTGGTAGTCGCTCCACTCGCTGCGTTTGTTGCGCAGGAACCACTCGAAGATGTGTTCACCGAGCGCCTCGCGCACCAGGCTGCTGCTTTCCATCTCGTCGAGCGCCTCATCGAGCGACGACGGCAGGTCGGCGATGCCGGCTGCTTGGCGGGCCGGACCGTCCATCTCGAACAGGTTGCCCGCCGCCTCGGGTGGCAGCTCGTAGCCTTCGTCGACACCGCGCAGGCCCGCCGCCAGGATGACCGAGTAGGCCAGGTACGGATTGCAGGCCGGGTCGATGGCTCGGTATTCGATCCGCGTGGAGTCGGCCTTGCCCTGCTTGTGCACCGGCACCCGCACCAGCGCCGATCGGTTGTTGCGGGCCCAGGAGATGTATTGGGGAGCTTCGTATCCCTCGGCCAGTCGTTTGTAGCTGTTGACCAGCTGGTTGGTGACGGCGGTGATCTCGCGGGCGTGGGTGAGCAACCCGGCGATGAAGGCCTTGGCGGTCTTGGACAGCCCGTGTTCGTCGCCGGCGTCGGCGAAGGCGTTGGTGTCGTGTTCGAACAACGAGAAGTGGGTGTGCATACCCGACCCCTGTTGCCCGTTGAGCGGTTTGGGCATGAACGTGGCGTACACCCCACGTTCCATGGCGATCTTCTTCACCACCAGTCGCAGGGTCATGACGTTGTCGGCCATGTCGAGCGCCTCGGTGTAGCGCAGGTCGATCTCGTGCTGGCTGGGGCTGTCCTCGTGGAACGAGTACTCGACGGGGATGGACAGTGCCTCGAGCATGTGGATGGTGCTCTTGCGCAGATCGCTCGACACGTCGGAGGTGGTGAGGTCGAAGTACGAGGCCTGATCGATGGGTGATGGGTGCACCGAAGGATCGTTGGATGCGAAGTAGAAGAACTCGACCTCGGGTGCCGCGAAGAACGAGTAACCCTTCTCGCGGGCCTGGTCGATGTTGCGGCGCAGCACCTGGCGGGGGTCGCCTTCGAACGGCTGACCGTCGAGGTTCTCGATGTCGCAGAACATCAATGCCGACGGTTCGTCTTTTCGGGCCCATGGCAACAACTCAAAGGTGTTGGGGTCGGGGCGGGCCAGCACATCGGATTCCTGGACCCGACTGAAACCGTCGATGGCCGAGCCGTCGAACTGCAGACCTTCTGCGAACACACTCTCGAGCTCGGCCGGAGAAATGGCCACCGACTTGTGCTGGCCCAACACGTCGGTGAACCACAACCGGACCAGTCGCACGCCTCGTTCCTCGACGGTCCGGAGCACGTACTGCTGCTGGCGTTCGCTGTCCATGGCTCCAGTATGGGCCCCCGCCCGACTCGCGTCGTCATGGGAGTCCGCGTCGTTCATGCGCCGTTCACAATCGCGAAACGGATGCGAAACGAGGCGCTGATTCGGTGGGTTCGGCGCGCCGAGAGGCCCCCGCCTACGGTTGCGCGGTCGCACCACCCGTGACCCCGGACCCCGCCGGAACAACCCCCCAACACACACTGGAGAACCGCCTGTGAGCTATCGGGCCGAATACATCTGGATCGACGGTCACGAACCACTGCCGTACATCCGCTCGAAGACGAGGATCCTCGACGATTCCGAGACCGAACTGCCCATCTGGGGTTTCGACGGTTCGAGCACCAACCAGGCGCCGGGCGAGAACTCCGACTGCGTGCTGCAGCCGGTGTACGACTGCCCCGACCCCATTCGTGGTGGCAACGACCGGCTGGTGCTGTGTGAGGTGCTGGTGCCCGACACGATGGAACCGCACACCACCAACACCCGTGCCGCTTGTGTCGAGGTGTTCGAGAAGTACCAGGACCAGGAGCCCCTGTTCGGCATCGAACAGGAGTACACCTTCTTCGAGCAGGGTCGCCCGCTCGGTTGGCCTGTCGAGGGCTATCCCGCCCCCCAGGGGCCCTACTACTGCGGGGTCGGCGCCATCGAGATCTCGGGGCGCGACATCGTCGAGGCCCACACCACCGCGTGTATGGAGGCCGGTCTGGCCATTTCGGGCACCAACGCCGAGGTGATGCTCGGCCAGTGGGAGTTCCAGATCGGTCCGGTCGACACCGTCCGGGTGGCCGACGAGGTCTGGATCGCGCGCTACCTGCTGTATCGGATCTCCGAGGATTTCGGTGTCGATGCGTCGGTCGACGCCAAACCCATCAAGTGCGACTGGAACGGCGCCGGCGCCCACACCAACTTCTCCACCAACAAGATGCGCGACAGCTACGACGCCATCATCACCGCGTGTGAGGCACTCGGGGCCGAGGGCAAACCCGAAGAGCACATCGCCAACTACGGCGTGGGCACCGAGGAGCGCCTCACCGGTATGCACGAGACGGCTCACCACACCGAGTTCCGGTACGGCGTGTCCGATCGAGGCGCGTCGATCCGTATCCCCTGGCAGGTCGCTCGTGACGGCAAGGGCTACATCGAGGATCGTCGGCCCAACGCCAACATGGACCCGTACGTAGTGGCTCGTCTCATCACCAACACGGTGTGCGAGGCCTTGGCCTGAGCTGAGCCAGATTCGTGAGAACGTCGGAGGAGGGAGCGTCGATCGACGCTCCCTCCTCCGCGTCAGGGATGGCTCAGCGCATACGTCGGCCGGCTTCCTGGCGGGACTGCCAGGCGAAGTCGGGGGCGCCGTCGCCGCGGGCCGACGCAACGGCCGCCACGTAGAGTCGGGTGCCGGGTTCCGCGTCGGGTAGTTCGAATCGGAACAGGGTGGGGCCCTGGCAGTTGGTGCGGAACACCTCGTCGGAGTACACGGTCACCAATCGACCCTGCTGCTGACCGGCAGCGATCGCCACATTGGTGGGTCGGAGAGTCGATCCACAGTCGACCAGTACCCGAACCACGCCGTCGGCGGCGCGACCGATCTTCAATCGTGAGTTCGCCTGGCGTTCGGTGATGATGGTGTGGGGTCGGATGCGTTCGCTGATCTCGATGTTCGTTCGCAGCAGTGCTCGAGGGCGGCTTTGCTCGGTGACCGACACGTACACCTCGGCCTCACCCGGTTTGAACACCATGCTGTAGCCCCGAAGCGGGAGGTTCACCGAACGGATTCCGTCACAGGGCACGGGATCGGCATGCGTGGTGAACAGCCCCATCTTGTCGCCGAGATTCTGTCGAACCTCGACGAAGACGCTGGCCATCGTCTGCGTCTCGCAGTCGATCCGTACTCTGGCCTCGGCCTCCAGATCGGCACCCACCACCGCCATCGAATCGATGGCCACGCCGTCTTCTCGACGGACCTCCTCGCTCAGGGGAGTCTCGGCGGCGATGACCCGGCTGCCGTGCCAGAACGACAGTGACGTCGGGTCGGGCGGCACCGACCGAGCCGTCAACTCGAACGCGGCCCGGCCGTCGTCGAAGCGGCCGGCGTAGCCGCGCATCGGTACCGCGAAGTCCACCTGACCGTCGCAGTGCACCAGGTCTGTTCCGTCGGCGCGTGCCCCCCCGTCGCTGAACTGCCAGACCTCGGCCCCGAGCCGCACGTCGGCCGGTTCGGTGCACGTCAGCCGACCGCTCACCCAGCGCGAGTCGAGGGACACATTCGACACGAGCAGCGTGTTGGGTCCGAAGGGGTCGTTGTTGTGCTGGCGAGCGCCGGCCGACTCCTCGCCGTGGGCCGCGGCCGGGGCCAGGACCGCGGCCAAGGTGATGACCACGGTGGCCAGCCCCATGGTGAGTGTGGTGGATCGGGTTCGGGGCATCGGATGCTCCTGTCGGGTGGTTGGTTCTCGCCTCCTCACACCCCCTGCACGCTACGCGTGTCCACCCGTCCGGGTTACAGGGTGATGACGAAGCCGCGGTGCTCTGGTCCGTGCCATGCGACGCACCAACGCGAAGGGAGAGCGCCCTTGGCGCTCTCCCCCCAGGGTCGTTGGTTGGTCAGCGCAGGCGCCGCGACGCCTCTTGGCTGTCGCTCCAGGCTGTTTGCTGCGTGGAGTTGTCCCAGGCATGGGCGTGGACGGCCACTGACAACCGCTGGTCGTGAGGAACACCGTCGAGGGGGAGCCGGAACAGGGTCGGGCCCTGGCAGCTCCCGTGGGCGCCGGTGTAGTGCTCGTCGACGAGTCGCCCGTTGCGGGTGCCGACCAGGGCGTCGAGGTTCAGCTCCACCTCGGTGGGCCCGCAGTCGACCAGGACCCGCAACTCGCCGTCGACGGCTCGACCGATCCGGATTCGCGAGTCCTCATTGCGGGTGGTGATGAGGCTGGCCGGTTTGATCCGTTCGGTGAGCTGGGTCGGCGTGGCGAGCACCGCTCGACCGACGATGTTGTAGTCGTCGTCGTACACCGACGCAGTGACCCAGATCTCGGCCGACCCGGGCTTGAGAATGGCGCGTTGACCCCGGAGCGGCATCTCGACGCTGGTCTCGCCGTCGCAGTCGACGGTGTCGAACTCGACGGCGAAGCCGGCGGTTGTCTTGACGAGCTGGCGCACCAGTACCCCGAGCTCGAGGGTCACGGGCTCCGCACACGCGAGCGTCACGGTTGCCGTGGCGTCGAGATCCTTCCCGGCCACCGAGACGTCGGTGACCGACACGCTGTCGGTGGTCTCCACCAATGTCCGCGTCAACCGCCGTTCTCGCGGCACGGTGGCCGTTCCGCTGCTGTCCTCGTAAGTGGAGAAGCCGTTGTTGTCGGCCCAGACGGAGACGTTGAAGTTCACCTGTCCAGCGGCCATGCGGCCGTACCGATCGGGTAGCAGCATCTCGAAGCTGGTGGCCCCGTCGCACGCCAGGCCAGTGGCGCCCGAGTGGGACGCATTCTCGTTGGTACCCCATTGGTTGACGCTGCCGTAGACATACACGTCGGTTGGCGCCGAACAGGTCACCCGACCGGCGATCGAGTACCGGCCCACCTCGACGTCGGTCAACTCGAGCGTGACCGGTCCGGTGGTGCCGTCGTCGAGGACGGTCAGCGGCGTGTAGTCCGTTTCCACCACGTTGTAGCCGGAGTCGAGGGTCGCGGCGCCGACCACACACTCACCGGGGGTTGCGCAATCGATCCACGTGCCGCCGTGGTTGAGATAGCGGACCACCTCCAGCTGGCCGTCAGCGGTGCCGTCGGCGCCCGCGACCACGCCGAAGGCCGTGCCCAGGTTGCACCCGAACACGTTGCCGGCTTCGGCCGCCTCGGTTGGGCATTGACCGATGGCGATGGTCTCGCCGGGCGGGAACCCGCTGACAAGCACCGAGACCTCGCTGCCGCTGGCCGCCCCTTCGGCCGGGTCGATGGTGATCGCCGGTCCGGTTTGGGCCAGCGCCGGCGCCATGAGCTCCAGTAGCAGGGCCATGGTGAGCACCAGGCCCACCACCAGCTTGTTGCCGAACGTTCGTACATGCATCGAAGTCTCCCGACTGGTCGTTGATGGGCAACACACCCGCAGCGTCGGGTTGGTGTCCACCGGTCGCCGTTACAGATGTGTGACTTCGAGGTCGGAACCGGTCATGCCGGTCGGCGACCCGGTTGTCGTCGGCGAATAGGCTCGGCGCCGTGCGTGCTCTCACCATCGAGTTGGCCGGCCAGACGGTCGTCGTCGAGGCCGGCGACGAAATGACCTTCGGGCGCGACGCCGATCTGGTGGTCGACGAGAACCCGTACCTGCATCGACATCTCGGCGTGTTCCGTCACCGCAACGGAGTGTGGTGGCTGGTCAACGTCGGCTCGTCGATTGCACTCGAGGTGGGCGACATCTCCTCCCCCAGCAAGATGACGGTGAGTCCGGGGACATCGACACCGCTGCCTTACCAGGAGAGTGTGGTGCGTTTCACCGCCGGTCCGACGGTCTACGAGCTGGTGGTGACCCGCTCGGTGGCCGACGAGGTCGATCTGGTGGACGATGCCCCGACGGGCGCCCCGACGATCACCACCGCTTCGATCCCGCTCAATCTCGAGCAGCGCCAGTTGTTGGTGGCGCTGGCCGAGAATCGGTTGCGCGACGCCGGCGTCGGGCGATCGGAGATCCCCACCAATCGTCAGGTCGCCGATCGCCTGGGGTGGACGGTCACCAAATTCAATCGCAAGCTCGACTATCTCTGCGTGAAGTTCGACCAGCTGGGGGTGTCCGGCCTGAAGGGTGATATCGCCGGCTTGGCATCGAGTCGCAGAGAGCGACTCGTCGACCATGCCGTCACTGTCGGGATCATCGACAACTCCGACCTCGAGTTGCTCGACCGGCCCGAAACCCACGACTGATCCGCGCCCCGGTCCAGCACTGGGGAGTCCTCCCTATCGACCCATTCCGTCCCGTTCCTCAGTGTGGAGGTACGAGCAACGGGAGGAAATCCGATGGGTGGTTCAAGGCAGGAAACGGCAGTCTGGTCGGGGCGGAGGACAACCGCTCGTATGGCCCAGCTGGCGGTCGCCCTCGTCGTGTTGAGTGTGGGTGGAGTGCTCACGCCGGTCTGGTTCGCCGAGCAGTCCGGGGCCGATGCGCGAGGCCGCGCCGAGCGCGTCTCTGCCGTCCCGGCTCCCTCCGGCCCGAACGTCGAGGTGGCCACCAACGTGAGCCTGACCGGATCACCCTCGGACGACTTCGGGATTGCCGATCCGCTCGACGAGGAAGTTGCCACGCCACCCGAGCTGATCGACCCGGTTGCCGCAGCACGGCCCGTCGATGTGGCTCTCATCGGGGACTCGGTGTCAGTGGAGATCACCTCCTATGTCGAGTCCAACACCGTGGCCAGCGGAGGCACGTACCGCCACGCCGGCATCGGTGGTGTGGCCCCGTGTGATCTGATCGAGGCGACCCGGCAGTTGGCGGCCGGCGAGATGGGCCCCCGGCCCGATCAAGCCGTGCTGCTCTTCACCGGCAACGTTCTCACGCCGTGCATCACGTCGCGGGTGACCGATCGGGCGTCGATGCTGGCGGCCTACGAAGCCGACACCCGTGAGATGGTGGACATCCTGGTGGCTACCGACATCGCCGTCGTGATCGTCGACGTGCCCCAGGGTCGCGACAACGCCCCTTCGGGCCTCGGGTCGATGTACGAGCAGCTGGTGGACGAACTTCGCAACCACGGTCAGAACGTGGCCTTCGTCGATGTCGACACACTGCTGACCCCGGGCGGCCGATTCCACGCCGAGCTGCCCTGTGTGGCCGGGGAACCCGACTGCGAGCCCGGCCAGATGGTTCCGGTCCGCGGCCTCGACGGCGGCCACCTCTGTGGTGGGGTCGTGGTCGACGGCCAGATCTGCCACGGGGCATGGAGGCTCTCCAAGATGATCACCGAGACCGTGCAGGTCGTGGAGGACTGACCAGCGTGTGTGCTTCTTGGGGGCCAGTGGTGGTGGGCACTAGGGTCGGGTCGATATGCGGCGACTACCCGACGGCTACTCGGAGGCCGTGGTGGTGGCCCGCGGCGGCACCGCCACCGTCTACCGGGCCAACGAGGACGCCCACGACCGTGCTGTGGCCATCAAGGTCATCAACGCGGTCGACGATGCCGTGGCTCGTCGTTTCGAGAGAGAGCGGCGGGCCATGGGCCGGTTGTCCACCACGCCAGGCATCGCGTCGATCTACTCGAGCGGCATCACCGAAGACGGCGAGCCGTACATCGTGATGCCGTACCTGTCGGGTGGAACACTGCTCAGCCTGGTGAAGGCCGGCCCCCAGCCCGAACCCAAGGTGACCGAGTTGATGGTTTCGGTGAGCCGGGCACTGAGCATCGCCCACGAGATGGACACACTTCACCTCGATGTGAAGCCTTCGAACATCCTGCTCGACGATTCGGGGTCGCCGTTCATCGCTGACTTCGGGATCGCCGAGGTCGTTGGACAGACCGGCGAGATGTCGGGTTCGCTCATGACACCGTCGTACGCGCCGCCCGAACGAATCGATGGTGCTCCGCCGGACATCTCGAGCGACGTCTACGGCGTTGGCGCTGTCCTGTTCGCGTTGCTGGCCGGGGAGGCCCCCTTCAGCGGCAGTCGGTATCCCACGGCCAGTGCCACCCTGCGGGGCATCGTCGAGGACGAACCCGATCTGAGCCTGCTCCACGACACCTCCGAGCCCATGGCCGATCTCATCGGTCGGTGTCTGGCCAAAGATCCGTCGCGGAGGCCGGCAACCGCCGCCGCCGTTCATGCCGAGCTGGTGCAGTTGGCTGCCGCCCCGACCGAGGCGATCGCTCCCGGCGACGACGATCCGGATGCCACCCGGCCCTTCGCCGCGCCACGGCCCGACGACGAGACCATCGTGGTGCCGGCGACGACGACCGTCGGGCCGGCCCAGGCGGCGGGTGAGAGCCCGGGCGGCCGCCGGACCGGTCGACGAGCGGCGCTCATCGCCGCGGCCCTGCTGGTCGCGGCCGCTGGTGTGATCCTCGCCGTCTTGTTGTGGGATCGCGACACCGACGATACCCCCGTCGCCGCCGACCAGGCCGGTGCCACCACCGTGGCCCCCAGCCGCACGAGCACCAGCAGTCCCACCTCGGCACCCGAGGTCGACACGCCGCGGCAGGCCGAGCTCTTCGCCGGCTTCGCCCGACTGCGGGCGGCGCCCCAGCTCGATGCGCCGGTTGTGGCCGATGTGGGCGGCACCGAAGGGTCGGAGATGGAGGTGCTCCAACCCATCGAGGACGGCTGGTACCGCGTCGACATCGACGGCAGCGTCGGATGGATCTTCGGGGCCTTCGTCCTGCCCCCCGACGAGGGTTACGCGGTTGCCCAATCAGCCGACAATCGGAGCGTGCTGCTGCGTGACGCCGATGGTGAAGAGCTGGAGACGACGAATCCTTCGGGCAACAAGGTGTTGATCACCCGCATCGGCACGCCCCTGCACGACGTGCTCCTGCCCGACGGAACGTCGGCCCGCGTGCTCGGCACCGATGTGATCATCGTGGGCAACTGAATCCTCAGCCGGCCAACAGGGTGGTGTAGACCTCTCTGGTCTCGGCCTCGTCGAGACCCTCGCCGAGGAACTCGTCGTCGATGAGCAGTTCCCAGTGGAGATGCAGGCTCCGTGGTCGGTCGCCGTCGTCGGCCGCCGTCGACGTTCCCGAGTTCCCGATCACTCCCAGCGGCTCGCCGGCTTCGACCAGTTGCCCGGGGGCGAGACTCTCGGCCGCCGATTCGAGGTGGGCGTACACCGAGACCACGTGCCCGACCCCCTCGATGATCCCGTGATCGAGGGTCACGTAGTTGCCGAAGAGCATGAGCAGGGTGAACGCGGGGGTGGCTCCGCGGCGAGCGGCGATCTCGAGCAGCGCCTCGCGATCGATTGGGTCCGGGTCGACGTAGCCGTCACGGGCGACGACCACCCGGCCATCGAGAGCGGCGACCGCGGTCCGGCCGCTCTCCTCGCAGATGAAGTCGACGCCGCCGTGTACGCCGGATCGGTACTCGCGGGGGGAGTTGGGAAGTGATGCGGGATCGTCGAGCGGCAGGGGGCAGTCGCTCGGTGAAGAGGTGAGCTCGGCCAAAACTTCGGCCTGGTTCATGGCCGCGGTGAACGCCGTGTCGTCTGCTCCGGGGTCCGATGTGGTGACGCTGAATGTGGTGGTTGTGACTACCCGTTCGGTGGTGATGCTGCCTGTGCTGGTTGGGATCGCCGGGGTGGCGGTGACACTGTCCGCGCTGGTGGGGGAGGGAGCGGTGGAGGGGTTCGACGAGGTCTGACTCGACTCATCGTCGGAGGAGCCGACCCACACACCGACGGCGAAGGCGATGGCGATGAGGATCACGGCCGCAACCGCCAACGCTGTGGCTCGGACCTCACTCATCGAGCAGCAGGGTAGTGGCCGTTCGGTCAGCCGCCGCTGACTGCGGTCGTGGCCCCCGGCGGATCAATTCCTGGTCGGCCAAGACTTGTCGCGGATGGAAGTGGACAAAAGACGTGGGCACGGGGTGTGAGGTGGTGACCTGATGTGAATTGCGCGAGCGACGGGAGGTGAACCGTGGACGAATCCGACGAGAAGCTGGTCGACGCCTTTGGTCGCCTCTACGACCGCCGTCGTCAGTCGACAGATGTCTCGGCGGCCCTGCTCGATGTTCTGGATCGAGCTCCCCGGTGGCGCCGATGGGAGTTTCCCAGCGGTCTGTTCATCACTGGGGCGGCCGTGGCCACGTTGCTGTTGGCGATCCTCGGAGCGGATCAGGCGATCGAGGCGACGGAGATCGAACCTCAGTCGGCCGTGCCACCGATACCGGTCCCCACCTCGTGGCCCGAGATCCCGACCGAGACCACGCCCCTCGAGTTCGATGACGGATCGGCGGAGGTCTCCGACACCATCGGGCCCGATCCCCGCTCGTCGGATGAGGCACCAGAGCCGATCGAACCGAGTGGCCCGCCCCCGCTCGACGTCGCCCCCGAAGTGTTGCCCACCACGATTCCTCCGGTGCCGCTGGAATCGTTGCCGGCCGTGGAGGTGGTGGAGACGCGGGTGTTGGTCCAACCCGAGCGCCGGGCCCTGCCTGCGACCGCGGGTGCCGTCGAGCACGCCATCGTCATCGATCGCGGCGACGGCACGTACCTCATCGAATCCCCCGCGCTGAAGGGCACCTGTGTCGGCCCGAGCGTCCACGCCACGTTCGACGGCCAGACCGTCGAGCTCGGCGTGGCCCCTCCACCGGCCTGTGACGGCGCGGTGCGTCGCTTCACGATTCACGTGATCGTTCGTAGCGGCGACCCCACCGCGTTGCTGATCGACGGGCAGCGTTGGCGGTTGGTCTCTCCGACCGCGTTGCCTTCGAACTGCGCTCGACCCGGTTGTGGGGAGTTGTCCCTATGGTTGCCGGCCCCCGATTCCCGCACGGTGGCTGAGAGACCAGGAGGAGAACATGCGAGCAGTCAGCGGGGCCCGACCGGGATACGGCGACAAGATGGGTCGAGTCGAGGTGATCGGAGTGGGTGAGGTCGGAATTCCCGAACGCCGGGGTGGACATGGG
>JBPCTQ010000394.1:0-7166 GCA_051011595.1 Acidimicrobiales bacterium | reverse complement strand
TGGTGTCCAGCTATGGGCCGGTCGGAGGGCTGCAGGGCACCAACCCCACCACGGTGCTCCGCCGGGCCCGCGATCGGGGCATGAAGTTGGTCGTGATCGATCCCCGCCGCACCGAGCTGGCCACCTTTGCCGACATCCACCTGCAGGTTCGGCCCGGCGAGGACGCTGCCGTGCTGGCCGGCTTCTTGCGAGTGATCCTCACCGAAGACCTGCACGACACCGAGTTCTGCGAGCAATGGGTCGACGGCCTCGACCAGCTGCGGCTCGATGTCGACCCCTTCACCCCCGACGTGGTGGCCGAACGGGCCGGCATCGATGCCGACGACCTGGTAGCGGCGGCCCGGATGTTCGCGGCGGGCACACGGGGCACCCTCGGAACCGGCACCGGCCCCAACATGGCCCCCAACCCGAGCCTCACCGAACACCTGGCCATCAGCTGCAACATCGTGTGCGGCCGGGTCAATCGGGAGGGCGATCGCCTCGAAGCGGGAGCCTTCCTGTACCCGGGTACCCCCCGCAAGGCCCAGGCCATCGCCCCTCGTGACCCGCGCACCGGCGCCAGCCACCGGTTCCGGGGCCTGCGCGGCTACATCGGCGAAATGTTGTGTTCGGTGGCCGCCGAGGAGATTCTCGAACCGGGCGACGGGCAGATCCGAGCCCTCATCGTGTCCGGAGGCAACCCGGCGGTGGCCTGGCCCGACCAGGCCCTCACCATGGCGGCGTTGCGCGATCTCGAGTTGTTGGTGGTGGTCGATCACCGCATGACCGCCACGGCCCGCGAAGCCCACTACGTGATCGCCCCCCGGCTCTCGCTCGAGCGAGCCGATGTCCCTCACCTCATGGATCGTTGGTTCGCGGCGCCATACACCAACTACACCGATGCGGTGGTCGAGCCCGACGGTGACGTGCTCAACGAGTGGGAGGTCTTCTGGGGCCTGGCCCGTCGGTTGGGCACCGAGCTTCGCACCGCAGGGGGTGACCTGGCGGCCGTCGACCAGCCGACCGACCACGACGTGATCGACATGGTCTACGCCCGGGCCCGTATGTCGACCGACGAGATCCGAGCCAACCGCGGTGTGCTGCATCCCGACCGTGAGCTGGTGGTGCAGCCGGCCGACCCGGATTGTACGGACCGCTTCGATATCGCCCCCGAATCCATGATGACGGTGTTGGCCGATCTGGTCAGCCAACAGACTGGCGCCGAGGGGCTCGAAGGGTTCGACCCCGACCTCTATCCGTTCCGGCTGGTGAGCCGACGACTGAAGGCGGTCATCAACTCGTTGGGCATCGAGTTGCCGAACCTGGCCGCCAAGGGCACCACCAACCGGGCCTACATGCACCCCGACGACTTGGCCTCCCTCTCGCTGGCCGACGGCGACCTCGTCGAGATCACATCACCCACCGGCCAGATCATCGGTGTGTGTGAAGCCGCTCCCGACGTGCGGCGGGGCGTGGTGTCGATGGCGCACTCATGGGGTGATGGTTCACTCAGCGACGAGAAGGTGCGCGACATCGGTACCCCCACCAGTCGGCTCACCTCCACCACCGCGGCCCACGACCCCATCACCGGCATGGTGGTGCAGAGCGCCATTCCGGTGAGTGTGGTGGCTGCCGAGCCGCAACCCGCCTGACCTACGGGGTGTCGTCGGCGGCTGCTCGGCCGTCGGCCAACCACTGGGCCACGCCGTCGTGGAGGTGGCGGACGCGCACCTCTTGGTAGTCGCCCAGGGTCTGGGCGCCGGTGGCGCTGGCCTTGAAGCCCCGAGTCATGGCGGCCAGGTTCGATGTGTCCTGGTCATAGATCATGCCCAACGCCTTGGCGATGCCGGGCGTGGTGGTGTAGCTGTCGTCGACATCGAGATCGAACGGTTCGGCCGGGAACGGCGGCGGGCCGTCGGTCGGGTTGGGCCGTAGCACCAGCATGTCGAAGATCGAGTGATCGGGATCGTGGCCGTCGGGCCGGAAGCGATACACCATCGGGAACTGCAGGCCCGGGAAGAAGAAGGCGTTGGGGAACAGAAAGTACTCGATCGAGTCGATCGTCTCGCTCACCGACAACTGCGAAAAGTCGCGGCCGTAGCGCTCGCCCAAGTTCTGTTGCACTGATCGGGCGTAGACGTCTCGGGCCCGTTCGCCGTCGGGGATCTCGGTGACATGATCTTCGCCATCGTGTCGGCTCATCACCATGGCCAACATCTCCTGCTCGGTGGGCCGGTCCTGCGGGGCGATGTGAGGACTCGTGGTCATGGTGGTGTGCACGAAACGACTGACGGTGGGGCCGAACACGTCGTAATGGGCGTTGGCGTCGCCGGTGGTCATCACCCCTTGCGGGTGGGTCTCGAGCACGTGGTAGGCCTCGAGGAATGCCGACGCCGAGGCCTTCCAGTTGGCCGGCAGCCGCTTCCGGGCATGCACCTCGATGTAGCGGTCGGACAGATCCCAGTCGGCGAAGTGCTCGATCATGACACCGAGGTGATCCTCCAACGGTGCTGCGTCGTGATCCCAGTTGACGAAGACGAAGCCGCCCCACGAGGCCACCCGCAGCTCGGGCAACGAATGCGTGTCGGGGTTCACGTCGGGGAAGTCCCAGTGGCCCGGGACCTCTACCAGACGACCCTCGGTGGACCAGGTCCAGCCGTGGAAGGGACAGCGCAGTTGCTGGCTCATGCCACATGACCCCGGGGGCTTGAGCATGGTGCCCCGGTGCAGGCACGAGTTCGCGAAGGCCCGGATCTCGCCGTCGTGGCCCCTGACAATCAACGCCGATCGATCACCGATGTCGTACACGTAGTAGTCGCCGGGTTCGGGGATGTGTTCGTGGCGACAGGCCCACTGCCAGACACGAGACCACAGGTGGTCGTGTTCGTCGCGGGCGCGATCGGCCGAGGTGTAGTCGTCGAACGAGACGGGGGTGCTGCCCAGGTACACCGGCGACTCCACCAGCAACTGGGGAGGTGTCGGCGTGGAGTCACCCAAGATCAGGTCGCGGGTGGTCGGACCGGGACAACGGGCCGCGCCGGGTGCGGTGTTGTTGGTGTCGGCGTCCATCGACGACATGCGTATCATGCCGCGGTGGAGACCGACCAAAGGCCCGGGGTTTGTGTCATATGAGCTCCGAGCTCGGCGACCTCACTGATCTGGCCGAGGGGCAGATGCGCACGTTCGAGGACATCGGCGACTACGGCGTGGTGGTGGTGCGAGCCCAGGGCCGGTTGTACGCACTCGACGACAACTGTTCGCACGCCGAAACGCCGCTCAGCACCGGCCGGTTACGAGGAACCACCCTCACGTGTCCGTTGCACGGGGCGCAGTTCGATGTGCGTGACGGTTCTCATCTGGGGCCACCGGCGTTCTGTGGGGTGCCGTGCCACGAGCTCGACACCACCGACGAATCGATGGTGCGAATCCGGCTGCCCTAGCCGCACACCTAGCCCGAGCCCCCGACCCTGTGCTTCCCATCGTTCTGGTAGTGCCGCGACAGCCAGGGAGCGCCGCTGCACTACCAGAACGTCAGGAGAGGCGGAGGTTGGCGGTGGTGAGCAGCCCGGTGTCGGCAGTGCCGGTGGCGTCCCGTTTGCGCCCGCCCACCCAGACCGACACCTCGGGCTGGGCCTCGAGGTTCTTCACCCACTGCGATGGTCGACGCACGGTGCTGACGTTCACCCAGCGGCCCAGCCGGGTGGCCAGCAGCGGGACCTGACGAGGTTCACCCGACACCCGGCCCGTTGTCTCGAGCACGACGATGCCCAGGCCGGCCGGGAGTGGGGAGCCGAGGCCCGCCTTCACGGCCGGCACCACCACCTTGTTGAGGGCGCGGAATCCGCGTTGGGTGGCTGATCGGCGGAGGTCGTCGAGGCGGTGCATCGGTTCAGTCAACGTCGCCGGGCACCGTTCGATGCCCCTGTGGGACGTGTCATCGGCCACAGCTTCGGTGGTTCTGGTAGTGCGCTGACAGCCAGGGAGCGTCGCTGCACTACCAGAATCATGTGGGGGTGGGTCTAGGGTCTCGGGGTGGTGCCTGCTGCCCCGTCTTCTGACCCGCCCGACGGTCTTGATCTGTTGCTCGCCGAGCGCGAGGTCCGTCGGCGTCTGCTCGACTACTGCCGAGGTGTCGACACCTGTGATGCTGCGCTGCTCCAGTCGGTGTATCACCCCGATTCGACCGATGATCACGGCACCTTCGTCGGCAACGGCCACGACTTCGTGGCGGCCGTGGTCCCGGTGTTGCGCAAGCGCTACGTCGCCACCCAACACACCATCGGTGGCACCGTGTTCGACTGGCTCGACGAGCACGCCGTGATCACCGAGACCTACGTGCAGGCCCAACACCTCGGCCACGACGACAACGGGCAGTACCTGGAATGGTTCGCCGGTGTCTACCTCGATCGTTTCGAACAACGGGACGGGCAGTGGCGGATCGCCGATCGGCGGCTGCTGCGCACCTGGGACAAGGTCGAACGCATCGAGCCGGGATTCGAACCCGGTGCGTTCACCGACCGGCATCGGGCCTGACCACTCAGATCAGAAACGAACGCATGGCGGCCACCGCCCGAGCCACATGGTCGCGGCCGTCGGTGTCCCACGCCGTCTCCTGACAGACCTCCAGCGACCACGGCACCGTGACCCCGGCGCCAACCAGGGCACCGACGAACCCACCCACATCGAACTCACCCTCGCCGGGAGCCAGTCGGTGGCGGAGGCAGTCGTCGACGTAGTCGTCGGTGTCGGGAGTCACCGGGCCGTCGCTCATCTGTATGGCCATGACCCGGTCGGCCGGCAACGTCCGAACCAGATCGAGATCGCCGGCGCCGCGTTCGTGATGCCAGTTGTCCACGCAGATGCCGCCGTTGTCGCGGTCAGCCGCCTCCACCACAGCCAGGGCGTCGGTGGCCGAGAAGATGTTGGTGAACGGCAGGAACTCGAGCCCCACCACCAGTCCATGGTCGGCCGCCCGATCGCAGAGCCGGCCGAAGGCCCGCCCAGCGTCAGCCACCGAGCCCACGTAGGGGCCGATGGCCTGCACGTAGCGGCAGCCGAAGGCGTCGGCCATCCGCCAGGCGGTGGCCTCGACGGCGCGGTAACGCTCGGTGTCGACCACGGCGGGATCGGCCCAACCCTGGAGCACTTCGATCTCGGCCAGACAGATCTGTTCTTCGGCCAGCAGTTCACCCAAGCGGGCCGGTGCGAAATCGCTCTGCTCGAGATGGTGATACTCGCCGACGTAGAGCCCAATCCCCGCGCAACCGGCCCCGGCAGCAGCCCGCACCCGATCGGTGATGTCGAAGTGGCGCCCCAGGCTGAAGTGGCTGAGAACGATGTCGTGCTGGTCGAGGTCGTGTGGCGAGCGAGAGGTCACGAGCCCTAGTTTCGCCGCAGTCCAGGCCGCGCGACAGCTTCGAGCGGCGCCGAGGAGCCCCTCATGGTCCACAAACCGACACGAGGAGACGTCGCCTCACGCACCGGCCCCGACGTGACCCAGCTTCCCGACACCGGCGGTTCGGTGCTCGATGCCGATGTGTATCGAGATGCGGAACGTTTCGAACGCGAGCGCCAGACCGTGCTGCGGTCGGCCTGGCTGGTGGTGGCCCGCAGCAGCGAGCTGGTGGCGGCCGACGACTGGGTGCGCTACGAGGGTCATGGTGAAGCGGTCGTGATCTCGCGCCAAAACGACGGCTCGGTCGCGGCCTTCCACGATGTGTGCCAACACCGTGGCGCTCGGATCACCCGGGGTGAGGAATCGGGCTGCGACCGGCGCTTCACCTGTCCCTGGCACGGGTGGGTCTACGACTCCACCGGGCGGCTGGTGGGGGTACCCGATCGCGAGGACTTCGACTCGTCGCACCTCGAAGGGCTCCGATCACCCGATGTGGCCGCTGACGAGTGGGCCGGCTGGGTGTGGATCAACCTGGCGGGGCCGCAGGCGCCGAAGCTCCTCGACTGGATCGGTCCCGAGATCGTGGCCGACCTGGGCCGGTTCGCCATGGACGACATGGTGCTCCACGAGAAGCTCGTCTTCGACGTGCCGGTCAACTACAAGGTGATCGTCGACGCCTTCAACGAGGTGTACCACGTGACCGAGCTGCACCACGTCCAGCCCGACTTCACCAAGGCGGCCCGCGACACCACCTTCCACCTGTCGGGTCCCAACTCGATGATGTTCGTACCCAACCCGGCCCGGCTCGATGAACTGGCGGCCACCGGTGACCACCAGGCCAACGCCATCTGTCACTACGTGGTCTTTCCCAACACCGTGTTCAACAACAACCCGGACCAGATCCAGCTGTTCCAGCCGGTGCCGCTGACGGTGGACACCACCCGATTCATCTGCTGGGAACTGCTGTACGCCGACGACGGATCAGGTGATCACGCCGACTACCGGGCCGGCGCGCTGGCCCACTGGGACATGCTGCAACGCGTCGTCGGTGAGGATGTCTTCGTCTTCTCCCAGGTGGCACCCAATCGTCAGTCGATGGGCTACCGCCAGAACGTCTTCTCCGAACGTGAGTGCAAGCTCACCCACTACCACCAGGTCATGGACCATTGCGTCGACGGCGGCAGCGCCATGGACTACTGGGGCACCTAGCTCACTCGGCCAAACCGGCGGCGATGGCTTCGGCGGTGAAGGTCTGGAACTTGGCCGAGTCGAACCCGATGACCAGCCGGGCGGGTGTCTCGATGATCACCCGGTTGGGTGAGTCGAGGAACTTGGCGAAGGCCTGGCTGTACTCGTCGTCGGGATTGGCCGAGGCCCCGGACAAGGCGTTGTAGAACCAGGTCTTGAGCTCGTCGAAGCCAGGGTCGCCGTTGGCGTGAACGATGGAATCGCCCTTGTAGCTGGCAGTACGGCCACCCCGATTGACGACGATGGCCGACTGGGGGCGGCTCCGTAGGGCAGGTACCCGCTTGCGACGGTCGGCGCACGTGGTGAAGAACGTGCCGTCGCGATAGATGTACGCCACGACGACACCCACCGGATACCCCTCGCGGGTGGTCCAGTTGAACACGCACTCACCGCCCGGCCCGATGAGGTCTCGCAGTTCGTCGTCGTCGAGCTGCATCCCGGTGAGATCTTCGTAGTCGACCGGTTTGTCGGTGCTCATGGGTGCTCCTGGTTGGTAGGGCGGGCGCTCGGGTGATGTCCGGGAACGATAGATCACGATCCGACG
>JBPCTQ010000393.1:0-7038 GCA_051011595.1 Acidimicrobiales bacterium | reverse complement strand
ACCCCCACGACGTTGCGCACCTACAGCAAGGTGTTCATCTACGTGCTGCCGGTGTTGTACGGGCCGTTCTTCGCCAACGCCGCTCTCGACTACTCACCCGAGCTGGCCTACGTGATGCCGGTGCTGCTGAGCGTGGTCCTGGTGAGCCTCGACAACATCCAGGAACACCTCGAGAACCCGTTCGACCAGGTCGGCGAGGACGACGTCATGATCAACGCCGAGAAGTTCATCGACCGGCTCGAGCCCGTCTAGCAGCTACCTCCTAACCCCTACCTCCTGGTCCTTACCCTTCTAGCCCTTGCCTCGGCGCCAGAGTCGGTCGATGAGGCGCTGGTCCTCGTCGTACAGCCAACACTCGGCCAAGTGATCCCCGGCCACCCGGAACCGCAGCACCCGGCGTAGATCGTGGGCCTCGCCGTCGCGCTCGAGCCGCTCTCTCACCACGATGGTGGCGGCATCGGGGCCGGCCATGATCTGTTCGACCGCCAACAAGGTGCGCGGCGCCAGCGTGCTGACCTCGACCAGCACGGCCACCGCAGCCTCCTTGCCGACGTGGTCGCCGCTGAACGGGTTCTGCCCGAAGTAGTGCAGGGTGAACTCGTCGGCGTAGCAGTCGAGCAGGCCGACCAGATCGGCCCCGCTCCACGCCGCGCAGTAACGCTCCACAACCATGCGGGCCTGGTCGGTTGGTGTCATGAACGCCACGGTAGGCGCCGCCGATGGGCTGGCCGATTACCTCTCTGGTCGTGGCCCGACCGTTGGGCCGGTACTGTCCGGGCGGCGTCGTGTTCGGCGCTCGAGGAGGAACCATGACCGATGACCGTCCGGGCCTGTGGGTGGGCCACATCACCTTGCCGGTCTCCGATGTCGAAGCCGCCTACCACTACTACCAAGAGCTGGGTATGCGACCGGTGGCCAGGGAAGAGAACATCGGGATCGTCGAGCTGCGGGGTGGCACCCACGTCATCTTCGAACCCGGCGACCCCGACGGCGGCGACGCACCGTTCGACCTCATGGTGGAGGACCTGCCCGACACCCACCAGCGCTGGTCGACGGCCGGGCTCGACGTGTCCGACATCATCTCCGGTGACATCCACGACGTCTTCATCCTCACCGACCCGGATGGGCATCGTTTCGTGGTGTACGACAGCCACGTGGTGGGACCGGTCTGATCAGGCCGCGTCGACGTCGGGGTCGTCGAGCGCCATCCAGCCGATCGTCCGGGCCGCCATGAGGTCCATGAGGGTGGCGTCACCATCGATGTGGTCGGTTTCGGTGTCGATCAACTTCTGGCCACCCACCACCCGATGCACCAGCAGTCCCTTGGTGCACTCGACATCGGTGACGAGCTGCTCGAAGGAGTAGTCGTCGACACCCGCCTCGACGAGAGCTTCGTGGTAGGTGACCAACATGCGGAGCTCTTCGGACCGGTGTTCGGGGTCGAGCGCGGTGGTGATGAAGTACGACACGTCCCAGCCGGCTCGCCCGTAGGCCACCCCCTGGTAGTCGAGCACCACGATGCGGTGGTCGGGCCGGAACAAGATGTTGTCGAGCCGGTAGTCGCCGTGGAGGATGGTCCAAGGGGTGCTGGCCATGTGCGCGAGCTGCTCAGGCAGCTCGGACTGGATCTCGTCGAGTCGCTCGAACACTCGGGGTGAGACCCGGTTCGACCACTCCGCGACGAAGTCGGACCGGTTCCTCACGTAGCCGGCCTGGGAGACCTTGGGTCCACGCCCGAGCGACCAGACGATGGGCTGCGCCGTCACCAGGGACTGGTTCATCCAGTTCCGGGCATGGAACCGGGCCAGCACCACCAGAGCGGCGAGGGCATCGTCGACCGAACCGCCCTGGGCCTGCGCCGGTGGCCGGGCGTCGGCGATGTCCTCCATCACCAGCACATACCGGCGCGTGCTCTTCTCGGCCAGCAGCAGAAACGTGCCGACCAGCCAGTTGATGGCCCTGACCGGCAGCACCTCGAAGAGCCACATGATGAATCGTTCCAGCCATTTGGCCGGCGTGGGATCCATCGCCGCGTGATACAGCGTCGCCATGGGTAGGCCGAGCTCGGCGCCGACGTCGCGATAGATGGTGGTCTCGCGCTCGTAGGCCATCAGTCCCTCGGCCAATGCCCGGTTCTGCGTGTTGCGGCTGGGGATCTTCACGATCACCGACGCCGGCAGTGACGGGTCGGAGCGATCCCAGGTGAGCCGACATCGATGGATCTCGCCCACGAAGCCGACACCCTCGCCGATGACCGCGAGGTTCACCGCGATCACTCGGGCTCCGTTGCTGTGCGGGGCCATGATCGAGGCGAACCAGTCGGCGGTGAGCTCCGCAGCCTGTTGGGGAATGGTCTCCTTCGGGCGACGGGTCATTTCCACGTTCTAGCGCGAACCGGGAAGACGGATCGGCTGGAATGTGCCACCCTGGGTGAGCGAGATCGACGGGAACCAGAAAGGCGGGGTGAGCAGAACCGCCTTCGGCTCATCCCGCCTCCCGTCGTTCGGCGCCGGTTCGGTGATGCCGACCCGGCCGAGCTCGAGCCGGCTCGCTGCGTGGTCTCGGGTGCGGTGGGCGGGGAGCGCCGGACCGTAACCAGATCGTGCTGGATGGTTCGGCCCGCTGGTCCTAGCCTTCGGGGCGGGCGTTCGAGTTGATGAGGTGATTCCCATGACCGAAGCCATCAGGCGTGCGGTGATCTTGTTGGCGGTGCTGGCGGCCATGACCACAGTGACGGTGGGATCGGCTGCGGCCCAGGATGCACCCGGCGACGATCTGTGTCGTGGGCTGCCGGTCACCATCGCCGGGACGGCCGGCGACGACGTCATCGTCGGGACCCCGGGTCCCGACGTGATCCGTACCTATGCGGGCAACGACGAGGTCGACGGCCGCGGCGGCGACGACACGATCTGCCTCGACGCCGGCGATGATGCCGGTCACGGGTTCGGTGGTGACGACTCGGTGTACGGCGGAACCGGCAACGACGTCATCACCGGTGGGGCCGGCAACGACTCGTTGTTCGGAAGCCTGGGGGTCGACCAGCTCGACGGTGGTGAAGGCAACGACGAGCTCAACGGCGGCGGTGGCAACGACACCTTGCTGGGCGGGGCACAACGTGACTTCCTGATTGGCGGGTCCGGCGCCGACGAGCTGTGGGGTGGTCGGGGTCGAAACGACCTGAGCGGCGACAGTGGTGCCGACACGCTGCACGGCGGACCCACCATCGATGTCATCCGCGGCGGAGAGGGGGCCGACACACTCCTGGGGGGAGGTGGCCGGGACCTGATCCACGGCAACGAGGGCAGTGATGTGATTCGGGGCGGGTCGGCCGACGATCGCATCGAGGGTGGTGCCGGGGCCGATCTGTTGTTCGGTGGAATCGGTGACGACGAGGTGCGGGGCGGGCTGGGCCACGACCGAATCATCGGCGATCCTTCGATCCGCCGCGGCGGCGACGACCTGTTGGTGGGCGGTGACGGAAACGACTTCCTCGCCGGTGGAGGGGGCAGTGACGACCTGTTGGGTGGCGTCGGACGCGACCAACTGCGGGGCGAGAGCGGTCCAGACCACCTCGACGGCGAGGATGGGCCCGATGAGCTCTCGGGTGGCGCCGGATCCGACCTGGTCGAAGGTTCCAACGGCGACGATGAATTGCGCGGTGGTGGCGGACCGGCCGACGAGTGCGACGGTGGGCCCGGCACCGACTCGTTGGCCATCGACCACGGCTGCGAGCTGATCGTCGGGATTCCCTGACCTGACCTGACCTGACCTGACCTGACCTGACCCGGGCGGGCGGGCGGGCCGAGGCCCTTGCCCTTTCACCATTCATCGATTATCGTCGATCATCGATGAAAGCACCCACCACCATCGCACGCGACCAGGCCGCCGAGTGGGCGACGTGGTTCCGGGCCATTGGTGATCCCACCCGAATCCTGATCCTGCACCTGCTCTCGACCGAACGTTCGCCGCTCACCGTGGGCGAGATCACCGATCGCCTCGATGTCGGCCAATCCACGGTCTCGCACCATCTGGCCACGTTGGCCGAAGTGGGGTTCGTCCTCGTCGAGCGCACCGGCACCACCAGCCATTGGCGGGTCAACGAGGCGTGTATCGACGCCTTCCCGTCGGCCGCCGAGGTGGTGCTGGGCCGGGTGCCATCAGATTTCGATCGAGCAAGGAGCTGTCCATGAGCGACATCCACGAAACCGTCCGTGACTACTACCGCCAGGCCGCCGAGGTGGGCCGCGATGCGTGTGTTGCCCCCGACGACGAACGGTGGGGAGCGGGCCGCTACGACGACCGCAGCCTGAGCGACGTGCCCGACGCCGCGGCCGGGTTGTCGATGGGATGTGGCAACCCGTACGTCATGGCCGACCTGGTCGAGGGTGAGGTGGTGCTCGACCTCGGTTCGGGTGGCGGGATCGACGTCATCCTCAGTGCCAAACGGGTGGGCCCGTCGGGGTACGCCTACGGGGTCGATTTCCTCGACGAGATGCTCACGGTGGCGGCGGCCAACGCCACCGAGGCGGGTGTCGAGAACGTCGAGTTCCTGGCCGGTTCCATCGAGTCGGTCCCCCTGCCCGACGACTCGGTCGATGTGGTGATCTCCAACTGCGTCATCAACCTTGCTCCCGACAAGGCACCGGTCTTCGCCGAGATGGCCCGGGTGCTGCGGTCGGGTGGACGGGTCGCCGTGTCCGATGTCATCACCGACGACGATGCCCCGCCGCCGGATCCCACCGACGGTCAGGCTTGGGCCGAATGTGGCGCCGGTGGGCTGCGAGTCGATGAGTATCGCGAGATGTTGACTGCCGCCGGATTCACCGGTGTGACCATCGAGGCGACCCACGAGGTGGGCGAAGGAATGCATGCGGCCACCGTGCGGGCCGTTCGAGCCTGATCGGTCATGGCTGCCGTCGGGCCCGCATCGTCGGATCTCGATGCCGTGCCCCGAGCTCTGCAGGACCACGGCTACGCGCTGATCGACGGTGGGCCGAGTTCCCCTGAGGAGGCTGCTCGATTCCTCCTCGAACTCGGCCACCAACTCGGCACGGTGGTGCCCCAATCGCCCCGAGGCGAGTCGGTCGAGGATGTCCGTGACTTCTCCGACGTCGACGAGGCCGACAGCCGGGGGTACCGGTCGAGCGGTGAGCTGTCCCCGCACTCCGATCCGCCCACCCTCACCGTGCTGCACTGCCTGCAGGCGGCTCGGTCGGGAGGCACGACCCGGCTGGTCGATGTGCACACCATCCGCGATCGCCTGGCCCACCACAGCCCTCGACTCCTCGAGGTGTTGTTCGAGCCGGTTCCCATGTGGCGGGTCGATGGTCAGCGAGGTATCGCCGATGGCGGTCCCGACGCGGAGGGACCGCCGGTATTCGCCGAACACGGCGGGTTGCTGAGCTGTGTCTACTACCGGCCCTACATCGAACAGAGCGCAGCGGCGTTGGGGCAGCCCCTGACCGACGAACAACGCGCCGCCCTCGACCAATTCGACCACTGGGCCACGTCGCCCGAGTTGGGTGTGGCGATCGATCTGGTGCCGGGTCAGACGCTGGTGGTGCACAACCGGCGGGTGCTGCATGCCCGCGACGACTACCAGGACTGGCCCGAACCCCAACGACGGCGCCACTTGTTGCGCCTGTGGGTCGATGCACCCCGATGGTTCGACGTGGCACCGGTGCACCGTTTGGGCGACATCTTCGCCCCGCTCCCTCGCTGATCGGCAGCCACAACGGGACCTTGGTACCTGGGCATTGATGCCGGCGCCCACCACCCTGGGAGCAAGAGTTTTCCGAAAGGCTTCCGATGACCGCGCCCCTCGAACCAACGACCTTCGCCGGTGACGGCAATCCTCGGGTGTTGGTGGAAGCAACCGAGTGGGCCTACCGCGAAACCATCACCGACGTGTTGACCAACGAGGGGTACGACGTGGCTTCGTGCGGCGGCCCCGAAGGAGGAGACGCACGGTGTGCCCTGTTCGTGGAGGGTGGCTGCGGCACGTGTGAACGGGCCGATGTGGTGGTGCACACCCTGCGGCACCACGATCCTCGCAATCGTGAGGTGCTGCTGGCCCTGCGCAGGCGGTATCCCGACACCCCGCTGGTGGTGGAGGTGCCCGGACCCCGGGCGGTGTCATACCCCACCGACTTCCCCGGGTGCTACCTGTTGCCGGTTCCGGTCACCATGGATGCCCTGAAGGACACCGTTCGCACGGCCTTGGCCGATCGCGAGCAACCCGAATCGGCCCACGAAGGATCGTCAGCCGACCAGTCCGTGTGACATGGATCTCTCGCGAATTCATGTGACCTTTTCGACGCCGGAACGATCTGAATGTGCGTACCCCGCATATTCGGGCCCCCCATACCGAACCCCGTGAACGGAAACCTCTCCTGATGTCAGTGTCCGAAGCCCCGCCGGTGAGTGCCTCACCCGCTCCGTCGACCGTTGTGGGTCCCGAGACGTTGCTCGAGGTGGTACAGGCCATTCCGGACTCTTGTCGCGAGCGGCCGCTGCACAAAGGCCTCATTCTGGTCGCCCGCGACCTGGTCATCTACGCCGCGGTCATCACGGGTCTGGTGTTGGTGAACACCTGGTGGCTGCTGGTTCCCTTGTGGGCGCTGGCCGGCATAAGCGTGGCCGGTCTGTTCGTGCTGGGTCACGACGCCGCTCACGGCTCGTTGTTCGCCAACAAGCGGCTCAACTCGATCGTGGGCCATGTGTTGTTCATCCCGTCCCAGCACATCTACGAGTCGTGGGTGTTGGGCCACAATCACATCCACCACCGCCACACCGCTCGTCAGGGAATGGACTTCGTGTGGCACCCGGTCACTCCAGAGCAGTACGCCGAGATGAGTCGCTGGCGCCGGTTCCGCCATCGTTTCGAATGGTCGGCGTTCGGGGCTGGTGCCTACTACCTGCGTGAGGTCTGGTGGAACAAGATGATCCGCCTCGATCAGCCGCCTCGGAAGTGGGCAGCCTCGATCAAACGTGATCGACGCATGCTGGCCATCACCACCACGTTCATCGTGGCCGGCG
>JBPCTQ010000392.1:0-4351 GCA_051011595.1 Acidimicrobiales bacterium | reverse complement strand
GTCAATCGTTCGAACACGATGAGCACCAACGTGGCGGCCACGGTGAGGCCGACCCACCAGATCGCCCGTCCGACCCAGCCTGCCGGGGCCGACACGAAGCCGGACACGATGATCACGAACACCACCGACATCACGATGGGGAAGATGAAGGCAAAGGTCCGGATGGCACGGGCCAACCACGGACGGGGTGCCCATTGCTCGTCCTCGCTGGCCTCGCCGTGTTTCGGCGCGTCAGCCGATGAACCCTGCGTCTGCGCTGGTTTCGTTTCGAGCTTGGTGGGTGGGGTCATCGTCGAGAACGCGGACTCTTTCCGCCCTCGAAATCTCGACCTGAACTCGCTTCACCTTGACTGCGCTCGCAGAGAAGAGTCCGTTCGGCCTAGCCGCCCGTCTCACCCCGAAATCAGGCGGTCTCGAGGCGTTCGGCGAAGAAGTCGAGCACCTGATGCAAAGCGTCATGGGTGGGTTGGCCGGGTTCGTCGATGAGGTCCTCGGTCAACACCGAGTGGGCCATTTTCTTGTGACCATGCGGATTGCCCTTCGAGGAGTCGATCTCGACAGCCACGAACCCATCGCCGAGCTCCTCGGCCAGTCGGGCGAACCGTTCCCCCGGCACCATGGGATCCTCGGTGAAGCGCAGCCCGATGACACAAGCACCGTTGGCCACCCGCTCCTTCACCACCGCCAGGTCGTCCTCGCTGATGTGCAGGTCGCGTTTGCGACTCGATCCGAGGGCGAAGGGCAGGCTCGGTTGGCTGAGCACCGGCGCCACCACCACGTCGTCGACCATCATGGCCAGGGCGAAGTTGCCGGTGAGACACATCCCCACCGCCCCCACACCAGGACCACCGCACTGGTCGTGGGCATCGGCGGCCAGGGCCCGCAACCATTGGGTGACCGGCGAGGGATCGTTGCGGGCCATGGCGTGGAACTCCTTCGACACGCAGGCCCGCACGATGCTGTTGAGCGCATACGGCACCGTGGGTTCCTTGCCCGGCGAGCCGAACAAGACCGGCATGAACACCGTGCAGCCGCGGTCGACGACTCGCCGAGCGAAGTCGGCCACCAGGGGGGTGATGCCAGGGATCTCGGCGATCACGATCACTGCCGGTCCCGCACCTTTGCGGTACACCGTCTTGGTCTCACCGTCGTGGGTGAACGTCGTCTTGTCGAAGTCTTCGAGTGCGTCGGCCATGGCGGCACCGTAGCGGCCCGATCCTGATCAGGTCAGCGGCGGCGAGCCCACACGCCGTGGAGCGGATCGCCACCCGTGGCGGCATCACGCCGTTGAACCGTCGAGTCTTCGAAGCCGTCGGCGGCCGCGAAGTACGCGGCCACGATCTGCCCTCGCCCGGCATCGTCGGCGGCCAGCCATCCTCGGATCGCCTTGGTGGGGAAACAGCGGTTGGAGAACGTGCACACGAACACGCCGCCGGTTCGCAACACGCGGGCCACCTCGGCGAACACCTCCAACGGGCGGGTGAGATAGTCGACCGAGACACAACACGTGACGGCGTCGAACTCCCCGTCGGCGAAGGGAAGGGCCGGGTCCTGATTGAGGTCTTGCACCAACCATTCGTCGGCGGCCGGGTTGGCGGCCAGCTCGTTGGCATTGAGGCCGAGCGCCACCAGCCGGACGGGCGGCGGATCGATGTGGGAGATCCACGACGAACAGAGATCGAGCACCGAGTCACCCAGTCCCAGCTCGGAGTACAACGCCCCCACCGCGGCGATGGCCTCGTCGTCGATGTGAGTGACCAGCCGGTCCATGGCGTAGAAGTGAGGATCGGGGGTCTCGTCGGCCCGCCCGAAGAATCCGGGGGGAAACGGTGGCCACTCGGCGTTCATCGGCGCCGACGGTAGTGGGCCGGTGATCGCCCACGGGACCCGAAGCCGGTCGGGTGGCCACCGATACCATGGAGCCATGGCCTCTCCGGTGGTGACGTGTGGCGACTGTGGCACCAAGAACCGAGTTCCGGTGGCATCGTCGGGCAGCCCCCGGTGCGCCCAGTGCCACACCGATCTTTCCTGGTTGGTCGACGCCGGTGACGCCGACTTCGACGCGGCCGTCGACACCAACCGTCTCGTCCTGGTCGATCTGTGGGCCCCGTGGTGTGGGCCCTGCCGTATGGTCGCGCCGGTGGTCGAGATCATGGCCCGTGACTTCGCCGGCCGCCTGAAGGTGGTGAAGGTCAACGTCGACGAGGCCCCTCGGGTGGCCCAACGCTTCGAGGCCATGAGCATCCCGATGCTGGTGTTCCTACGCGATGGTCAGTTGGTCGAAACCATCGTCGGAGCCCAGCCCGAACCGGCCATGCGCCAGGCGGTCGAGGCCCTCCTCACCTGAACACTGCAAGCACTGCAGCCGTGGCGGATTAGGTTCTCGGCGGTGACCGCTCCCATCCGCTTCAGCGTGCAGGCCTCGGTCGTCAACGACCCGGTTGCCTTTCGCGAGCTGGCGAGCAAGGCCGAAGACCTGGGCTACAGCACCATCTCCATGGCCGATCACGTGGCCGATGGCCAACTGGCCCCCATGATCGCCCTCATGGCGGCCGCCGATGCCACCACGACCCTGCGGGTCATGAGCCTGGTGCTGGGCAACGATTATCGACACCCCGGGCTGGTGGCCCGTGAGGCCGCCTCGGTCGACCTGTTGTCGGGCGGTCGCCTCGAACTGGGTTTGGGCGCGGGATGGATGCAGGCCGACTACGACCAACTGGGGGTGGCCTACGAACGGCCCGGGACACGAATCGAACGCCTGGAGGAAGCGGTCGGCATCGTCGATCGCCTGCTCCGGGGCGAGACGGTCCACCACGTCGGTGAGCACTACCGCATCGACGGGCTCACCGGTTTCCCCCTCCCCCACCAGCAGCCGCGTCCGCCGCTGCTGGTGGCCGGCGGTGGCCGACGCATCCTCTCGGTGGCAGCCCGCACGGCCGACATCATCGGGCTCAACCCGGGTCTGGGAGCCGGGGTCATCGACCATCGGGCCGGCCCATCGGCCACCCCCGATGCCACCGATCAGAAGCTGGCCTGGATCAGGGCGGCCGCCGGTGATCGTTTCGACGATCTCGTGTTCCAGACCCGCATTCACATGGCCGCCATCAGCGACGACCGCGAGCAGATGGCCGAGGTGCTGGCCCCCGGTCTGGGTGTCAGCCCGGCCGACGCACTGGCGTCACCGCACGCCCTGGTCGGTTCGGTGGCCCAGTGTGTCGAGAACGTGCTCGAGTGGCGCGAACGTTGGGGGATCTCCTACATCGGGCTGAGCGCCGACGCCATCGACGACTTCGCTCCGGTGGTGGCCGCCCTCAGCTGACTACCAGAGCTCGTCGGTGTAGGTGTCGGTGCCCACGATCGTGCGGTGGAACGGCGCAGCCATGACCACGGTGGCCAGGCCTGATCCGTCGACGCGGCGGCCGTAGTCGACGAAACGATCCCAGCTCTCGCGTACATCGGTGTCGGTGAAGAAGAGCTGGAGGGTGCGATCGTCACCGCCCGGTGAGGTACCCAGGTCCATCGGAGCCTGTGAGGTGTTGTCGCCCATGGCTTCGGGATTCCAGGTGGAACCCATGGCCACCGGACCGCCCTGCAACAGCGGCGGCACGCCCTCGTCACCCAACCACGCGGCCAGCTCGTCGGCCGACACCCCGTCGGCACGCTGCAGCGCAACGGTGACCGACCCTTCGTACTTGTGGTCGAGGGCCAGCTCGATGGGCACCCCGTCGGGATCGCGGTACACCGTGTCGCCGTAGTAGTAGAGCGCGGTGTGGGCATGGGTCCGTTCGTTGAAACCCCGGCCCGCCTTGTAGAGCTCGACCACCTGGTTGCCGGCCCAGGCGAAGTGTTCGTCGTGGTGCCCTTCGTGGATCCAGTAGATGGCCACGTACGAGCCGGCATCGTCGGGTGAGGCGAGCAGGTTGTCGTCACCCTTGGGAAATCGCAGATCCTTCAGCTCGCGTGTGGCCACCCAGCGGCTGCCGGCGAACAACCAGGGCCCCACCATGCAGCCGCCGTAGAAGTGATCTCGCTCGTACCAACGGTTGTAGGCCACCTCGTGACCCTGGCTGGGATCGACCAGGGTGTAGAGCATGCTGCCGACCTTGATCGGGTAGTCGTCCATGGTTCCTCCGCAGGTGATGAGACGCCGGGCACGCTACCGCGGCTGCATGCCGGGCTCGAATGGGTGACGGTCGTCCGAACCTCTTCCCAGACGGCTGCGGTGTGATTAGGGTCGGAAGCTCAGCAACTTCCCTAATCAAGGAGCGGGATATGAGTAGGAAGACCATTGGAGTTTTCGCGTCGATGACCGTGATCATCGCCGCCGTCGTTGGGTTCGGGGGTGCGGTCC
>JBPCTQ010000391.1:0-20228 GCA_051011595.1 Acidimicrobiales bacterium | reverse complement strand
GTCGCTCTTGGCCCCGCTGTTGTTGCCGGCACCGCCCCCCACCGAGGCCGCACACGCCCGGGCCCTCCAGTTGATCGAACGGTACGGCGTACTCACCCGCGAAGCCGCGCTCGGTGGAGGTGCCGAGGGCGGGTTCGCCGGGGTATATCCCGTCCTGAAGGCGCTCGAAGAGCGGGGCAAGGTCCGTCGGGGCTACTTCGTGTCGGGACTGGGCGCGGCCCAGTTCGCCGTCGCCGGTGCCGTCGATCGGTTGCGCAGCGACACCACACCGGTCGAGACCATGGTGCTGGCGGCCACCGATCCCGCTCAGCCCTACGGCGCGTCGTTGCCGTGGCCCGACTCGGCCGGACGTCCCGCCCGTTCGGTGGGTGCGTACGTGGTGATCGACGACGGTCGTCCGGTGGTGTTCATCGAACGGGGCGGCCGGTCCATGGTCACCTTCGCGGCCATCGACGACACCCCGGGCTGGGCCGCCGCGGTGGCGGCGATGGTCGATCGAGGCCAGGTGCGCGGCTTCGAGATCGGCACCGTCGACGGGGAATCCGTTACCGGCACGCCGGTCGCCGAGTCTCTGCAGGCAGCCGGTTTCACCCCGGGTTATCGGGGCCTCACCTACCGGTCTCGTTGACCTCGGTCGGGCTCAGCCCGAACCGGTGGTGGTACGGGTGCCGGCCTGCACATCCCGGGCGAATCCGGCCAGCAGGTCGGCCAGTTGGTCGATCTCTTCCCAGATCACCATGTGACCGGCATCGGCGAGGGTGACCAGCCGGGCGTTCGGGATGCCGTCGGCGATCTCCTCGCTGCGGGCGTGCGGGGTCAGTCGGTCGTGATCCCCACACACCACCAAGGTGGGGCAGTCGATGCCGGGCAGGCGTTCGAGGATGTCGAAGTCGAGCAGCCCCTGGGCGGCCCCGATCCGGGTGGCCTCTGGGCAGCGGTGGTACGAGGCCAAGCTGGCCCGCACCAGGCCGAGGCTGGGACGGGCGCCGAGCACCGTCTTGCCGGTGGCAATGGTGAACCACTCGGGGTGGCGACCCAGTCGACGAGCCGGCGGGGTGGCGCCGATGCGGAACTGAACCTGGTTGTGACGCTGTTGCATCGTGGCCGAGGTGGCCACCAGGCCCAGACCGGCCACCCGGTCGCCGAGCACTTCGGGGTCGTGTACGGCGACGCCCATGGCCGCCATGCCCCCCATGGAGTGGCCGGCCAACAGCGCATCGCGCACGTCGAGGGCGACGAGCACCTGGGCCAGGTCGGCTGCCTGACGCTCGACACCGAACCCATCGCGTCCCACGGTGGATCCTCCATGACCGCGTTGATCGACGGCCACCACCTCGAATCCCGCGGCCACCAGTCGTTCGGCCACCGGTCCCCAGTCGTCGTGGTTGCTGGTGAGGCCGTGCACCAACACGATCGTGGGTCCCGCGCCTGATCGGCGGGTGTAGATCTCGGCGCCGTCGTCGGTCTGGACGGTTCGGCTCTGACCGGGTGGGAAACGGGGTGGCTGGCCGTGCAGCGGGTCGGGGTTCTGAGCCCATTGGTTGAGGGTGCGACGTACCGCAACGGCAGTGCCACCGAGCGCTCCGGCAATCGCAACCCCAGGGATGAGAAGGGATCTACGCATGGTCGAGACCCTATGCGGCGCGGACCACGAATCGGTGTCTTCTCGGGCGGATCGGCCCGACCGCCGACATCAGTCGACGAGCCGTTTCTCGAACCAGTGGTGGGCGAAGGTTTCGTCGTTGAACGCCTCGACCTCGACGTAGCCCGCCGACCGGTACAAGGCAATGGCCTCGACGAGGGAACGATTGGTCTCGAGCTGGGCCACGGTGGCGCCGTGGGCCATCGCCGATCGTTCCAGCTCGACGAGCAGCCGGCGCCCGAGCCCCAGACCACGGGCGGAATCAGCCACCCACATACGTTTGAGCTCGGCCGGGTCCGGCCCGTGGAACTTGACCGCACCACAACCCACTGGCTCACCCCGCAGTCGAGCGACCAGCAGCTGTCCTGCCGGTTCGCGCAGCTCGGTGTCGTCGGCCGGAAGCGAACGAGCGGGATCGAAGCCGCGGTCGAAACGCTGGTCGAGCTCGGCGAAGTACGCCGCGATACAGAACCGGGCGGCGTCGGTGGCCGGGTCCTCGACGGTGATGTCGACCGGCTCGGTTCGGTCCATCACCACGAAGCTATCCAGCCCCACCAACCCCACGAAAATGCGTGAGAAAGTGGTCACCCTGACCGGTTTCTCACGCCGAATCGGCCGGACCGGGTGGGTGCGCTCTACTCGTTGGCGATGGCGTCGAGGATCTGGAGGCGGCCGGCGCGCCGAGCCGGGAAGAAGGCGGCGATCAGACCGAAGATCGCGCAGGCCACCAACGAGCCGCCGAGCACCCACCAGGGGATGGAGATCACGTCGATGAAGGTCTCCGGCAACACCAGGGCCACGGCCAGGCCGAGGATGGTGCCGATGGCGATACCCAACAGCCCGCCGAACAGGGCGATGATCACCGATTCCCAGCGGATCATCCGCCGGGCCTGGCGTCGGCTCATTCCCACCGCTCGCAGCAAACCGATCTCCCGAGTTCGCTCGAACACCGACAGGGCCATGGTGATGGCGATACCGAGTACGGCGATGACCAGCGACAACAGCACGAAGACGATCACCAGCGACAAGATGATGGCCAGCTGCTGCTCCTGGCTCTCACGGAACTCGTCGCGGTCCTGGATGTTGATGTTGGGGTACTCGGCCAGGGCGAACTGCAAGGCGGACTCGGCTTGGAGAGAATCACCACCCGGGGCGAGGTTCACGGTCATGAACCCGTCGGGAATGGTGGGCAGGTAGATCCCGAACAGCTCCAGGTCGATCACCCAGTTGCCCACCACGGTGGAGTCCTCGTAGATGGCGGCGAGCTCCAATGGTTCCTGTTGACCGCCGGGGAACTGCACGTTGATGGTGTCACCGATCTCCACTCCCAGGTCGGCTGCCGGGTCGCGGTGCACGATGATCGACCGGGGCCCCACGTCGTCGAGCGAGCCCTCGATCACACCCGGATCGATGTGATCGACCAGCAGGCCGAGGTCGGTACCGAAGACGTCCTTGGCGTCGTCCTGCACGGCGATGCCGTCGAGGGCGAATCGGTAACGGACGACGGACTCGAAGGTGGCGTCTTGTTCGGTGACCGCCACCACCCCATCGCTGGCCTCGCGACTGAACCCGGCGGTGGGATCGAAGGTGCTGACGAACAAGAAGTAGTCGGCGTCGACGCTGTCGTCGAGGGTGGCGATGAAGGTGGCTCGCACCGAATCGGCCACCACTGCCGCGGTGGACACCAGCGCCAGGCCGATGGTGAGCGCCGCCGCGGCGGCGGCGGTGCGCCGGGCATTGCTCCCCGCCGACTCGCGGGCCAGCCTCCCGGGAAGCCCGAAGACCCACTGGATCGGGCGGCCGAACAGCTGCGCCATGGGACGGCTCAACAGGGGGCTCAGCAGATAGACGCCGAGGAAGACCAGCAAGGAACCGAGGGCGATGAGCACCATGAGCCAGAGCAGTCGCGAGGTCATCACCACGGCCAGGACCAACAGCGCGATCCCCACTGCGAGCACAACGGATCCGCTGGTGATGCGACGCCGCATGCTCGACGCCGGCAGCCGGAGGTCTTCGTGCAGCGCGGCCATCGGTGACACCCTTTGGGCTCGCCAGGCGGGAGCCAGCGCAGCCAACAAGGTGACACCCATCCCGAGTGTGATGCCGACGATGAGCGTGGTGGGCCTCAGGGGGTAGCGGTTGGCCAGGTCGCCGAAATCGAGGGCCACCAGGCCCTGCCGCAACAACCAGGCCAGACCGATACCGAACACGAATCCCAAGACCGTGGCCACCAGCCCCACCATCAGCGCTTCGATGATCACCGCGTTGCGGACCTGGCGACCGGTGGCACCGATCGCCCGCAACAGGGCCAGCTCCCGAATGCGTTGGCCGAGGATGATGTTGAACGTGTTGTTGATGATGAACGCACTCACCACCACGCCGATGATGGCGAAGGCCAACAGCACGTTCTGGAGGATGTCGAGGATCTGGTCGAACTGGCCCTTGTTGTCCTCGATCAGTTCCTCGGCCGTGAGCACCTGGATGCTGGCGCCCGAGAGTTGTTCGAGCGGATCGCCGCCCGCGGTCACCTCGTTCGGGTCGAACGGCAGAGCCTCGGGGACGGCCAGCAGATCGATGATGTAGCTCTCGATGATGTCCTGGCGGGCGTCGGTGATCCGTCGGTCGATCTCGGCCGTCACCGCCACCGGGTCGGTGGCGGGATCCAGCGCGATGACGGCGTAGTCGTACGCCCCGATCCGGTTGTAGAACTCCTGGGACGTCCGGTCGTCGAAGGCCACGAACGACGCGCCGGCGGTTTTGTGTTCGTCGGGGGCGCCGAAGCTGATGAGCCCGACCAGCTCGAAGGATCGAGCGCCGACCGCCCCGGCCACGGTGTAGACCTGCCCGATCTCGAAGCCGTACTCGTCGGCAATGTCGACGTCGACTAGGAACTCGCCCTGGTAGTCGGGGTCGTAGATCGACCCCTTGTACTCGGGCTCTCGGCCGCCGGGCTGCAGGAAGATCTGCGACAGCTCGTCGACCCCCGACCAGTTGTAACCGAACCGCGGCGCCGGGGTGGTGTCGATGGCCTCACCGGCGTTGGTGATGGGGGTGGCATCGAACGACTGGTGGCGTCCTTCCACCGCCGCCACCCCGGGGACATCGGCCACGATCTCGAGGGCCCGCTCGGGAAGGGGCAGACGGTTGCCACTGAAGTCGTCGTCCTGACCCACTGCGAGGCGGGTGCGGATGGCCAGGTCGGCGTTGGGGCCGACGACGTCGAACGCCACCTCGTCGAAGCGGTCACGCAGATTGTCGGTGGTGATGAACGTCCCCACCACGAACATCACTCCCAACACCACCGCCGCGGTGGTGAGCAGGAACCGGAAGGGCCGGTCGGCGATGTTGCGTAGCGTCAGTCGCAGCATCGCTGACCCGGTCGGCGCCTATCAGGAGTGGGCGATGGCATCGAGCACTTTCATCCGGCTGGCCCGTCGGGCCGGGAAGTAGGCAGCCAGCATGCCGATGACGGCGGCCACCACCAGGAACTGCACCAGCGTGGGAACGGGCACTGCGGTTCGATCGATGAAGTCGTCGGGTACGGCCAGGGTGATGGCCCATCCGAACACCACGCCGATGATGGCACCCAGCACGGCTCCGAACAGCGCCACGATGGCCGCCTCCCACCGGATCATGTTCACCGTCTGCTTGCGGCTCATGCCCACCGCCCGCATCAGGCCGATCTCGCGTGTGCGTTCGAACACCGACAGGGTGAGGGTGTTGATGATGCCGATGAGGGCGATCAGCACCGCCACAAGCAAGAACACGTTGACGATGGCCAGCACGTTGTTGAGGTTTGATTCCTGGCGGTCGAGGAACTCGCTCTGGTCCTCGACCCGCGAACCCGGGTACGACGCGACCAGCGACTCGACGGCTTGGCGAGCCTGTTCGGTCTCGGCGTCGTCGGCGATTCGGGCCACCACGAAGTCGTCGGCCGAACCGTCGGTGTTGGCTTCGAACAACTCGAGGTCCATCAGCACGCTGGAGGCCAGGTTGTTCTCGTCGAACACGGCCACGATCGGGACGGTGATCTGGTCGCCGCTCTGGAAGCGCACATCGACGTCGTCGCCGAGGGCCATGGCGTTGTCCTCGAACACCTCGCGATAGATGGCGACACCGGACGGATCGAGTGACCCTTCCGACACGCCGAAGTCGAGGAGTTCGCCGATCGAGTCGAACCCGTAGGCATCGACGCCGCGTTCGTCGCCGTCGAGCTCGATGGTTCCCGATCGGCCGGCGGTGCTGGTGCCGATCTCGTCGAGCGCGGCCACGTCGTCGGCCAAGGTGACGGGCAGGCCGCTGAAGCTCTCGTCGGTGAAGATGAAGTCGGCGGTGACGCCGGTGTCGATGGAGGCGGCGAACGACTCCTTCAGTGAGGTACCGACCACCGTCACGGTGGTGACCAGAGCGATGCCGATGGTGAGGGCAATGGCGGTGGTGGCGGTGCGCTGCGGACTCTCCGACGCGTTCTTGCGGCCCAGCACACCGGCCAACCGGAACGAGCTCAGTCCGGCCTGGAGCGCACTCCACCCGCTGTAGGCC
This sequence comes from Acidimicrobiales bacterium, assembly GCA_051011595.1. Lineage (GTDB taxonomy): Bacteria > Actinomycetota > Acidimicrobiia > Acidimicrobiales > SHLQ01 > JAOUEE01. The sequence continues at coordinate 14,044 of JBPCTQ010000391.1, read as the reverse complement.
AGCAACGCCGCCGGCAGCACCAACAAGATGGCCGCCGGCGCCTCGCTGATGGCCAACACCACTCCGGTGACCACCCCGGCCGCTCCGGCCAGCAACAGCAGCGGTCCCAGGATCACGAACAGAACACCCACCGGGCGCGAACCCAGCATCCGCGACGCCGGTCCGGCGATGAGCGGGCTCAAGATGGCGGTGGCGATGAACACCACCAGCGCGCCCGCACCGAGGGCGTACAACTGCGGTGCGGTGCTGTCGAAGGATCCGAACAATCCCAGAGCGGTGAGCGCGATGCCGATGAAGGCGGCGATGGCGCCGATGATGGTTCGCCCTCGACCGGTCGTTTCTCGGGCACCGACACCTTCGGCCAGCGCCGCGATGGGAGGAATGGTTGATGCCTTGAACGCCGGCAGCACGGCGGCCACCAGGGTGAACCCGATGCCGACGATGGCGGCCACCACCACTGTTCGCAGGGCCAGCGGCAGGGGCCCGTCGGGGAAGTCGGCCCCGAACAGACCGAACAGACCCTGGATGCCCAGGGCGGCGGCGAACCCACCGGCGAGGCCGACCAGGGTGGCCGCCACACCCACTACGGCCGCTTCGATGATGACCGACCCCGAGACCTGGGTGCCGGTGGCGCCGATGGCGCGCAACAGGCCCAGCTCGCGAATGCGTTGACCGAGGACGATGTTGAAGGTGTTGTAGATGAGGAAGGCGCTGACGAAGGCCACGATCACGGCGAACACGAGCATGATCGTGCGGAACGGTCCGAGGAAGGATTCGAAGCCGTCCTCGAATTCCTCCTCGCTCTCCTGGCCGCTCACCACTTCGGCATCGCCGGGTAACAGCGGTTCGATGGCGGCGCGAACCGAATCGACCGAGCCGTCGTCGACCGAGATCCAGATCTCCTGCCAGCTGTTGGGATACCCGAGCACCTCCTGGGCGGTTGTCGGCTCGAAGGCCGAGATCAGGGCACCGACCGACGCGTCCTCCTCGAGGCCGAATTGGAACGCCCCGGTCAGTCGGAAGTCCTGGGGACCGACCGCCGGGGTGACGACGGTGTAGGTCTCGCCGATCACGAAGTCGTATTCGTCGATCGTGTCGGGTTCGAGTACGAATTCGTCGGCGGCTCGCGGCGGTTCTCCGTCGATCATCTGGAGCTGGGTCAGCTCGGGCTGGTCGCTCCAGTTGAGGCCGGCCAGCGGCCCTTGGGTCTCGACGGCCTCGCCGTCGGGGGCGACCGGCACCACACCGAACTGGAAAATGGAACCTTCGACCAGGTCGACCCCGTCGATGGCGTTGATCTGGGCGATGAGATCTTCGCTCACCGCCGGCGTGTCGTTCTCGCGTTCGCCGAACTCGACCGAACCGCGCACGATCAGGTCCTTGCCGGCGTTGATCTCGCCGGCCAGGTCGCCGAACACCGACCGGAGGCTGTCGGTGATCATGAAGCTGGCCACCACGAACGACACCCCCAGCACCACGGCCAGCGAGGTGAGCACGAAACGAATCCAGTTGTCGCCGAGGGAGCGAAGGGTGAGTTTCAGCATGTTGATCTCCGGCGCCTGCAGCCGCGGTCAGTCACCGAGCTCGCGCATCTTGTCGAACACGCTGTCGCTGGTGGGCTCGAGTAGTTCGTCGACGGCGCGACCGTCGGCCAGGAAGACCACCCGGTTGCTGTACGAAGCGGCCATCGGGTCGTGGGTGACCATCACGATGGTCTGCCCCAGCGCGTCGACGGCGTGGCGCATGAACTCGAGGATCTCCGAACCGGTTCGGCTGTCGAGGTTGCCCGTGGGTTCGTCGGCGAAGATGATCTGGGGCTGACTGGCCAGAGCCCGGGCCACCGCGACTCGTTGTTGCTGGCCGCCCGACAACTCGCTGGGGCGATGGGTGGTGCGATCACCGAGTCCCACCGTGGTGATGACCTGATCGAGCCAGGCGGCGTCGGGCTCTCGTCCGGCCAGGGTGAGGGGCAGGGTGATGTTCTCGAGGGCGTTGAGGGTGGGCACCAGGTTGAATGCCTGGAAGACGAAACCGACGTAGTCGCGGCGCAACAACGTGAGCTGCTGTTCGCTCAGCAACCCCAATTCGGTCTCACCGATGAACACCTGCCCGGAGGTGAGGTTGTCGAGTCCGGCCATGCAGTGCATCAACGTCGACTTGCCCGAGCCCGACGGGCCCATGATGGCGGTGAAACGTCCCTGCTCGAAGTTGGCGTCGACCTGGTCGAGCGCCACCACCTTGGTGTCGCCCTCGCCGTAGACCTTGGTGGCCGCCACCGCCCGCGCCGCGGTGGTGGTCATGGTCGCATTGTCGGTCACGCCTTGTCTCCGATCGGTTCGGCCGCCCGCGCTGAATCTAGAGGAGCCTCTTCACGCGGGTCGAAGGGAAAGCGTGTGATTTCGGGCGCACCTGGTTTGAGTTGAACGGCTCATGTCGCACGGGGATGAGTTCTCGTAGATTGAAAAGCACTGGAGGACGCTTACATGCAGCGATGGAACGCCGACGACGACCCCCACCGACCGTGGGTCAGGCGCCGATTCCGAGATGAACGAGATACCGGGGCGCGAAAGGGCAGCGCGGGTGATGAAGAGATACTCGACATCACCGATGAGGCCATGCAGGCCCGCGAGGTGAACGGTCGGGACTTCGCCATCTTGAGTCGGTTCCGCTCACGTCGCTGACCATTGCGGCCGCGGGCCGCATCGACACAATCGTCTGGAACCCCCGACCCTGCCGGGCCCTACACTCGGGCCATGACCTGCGCTTCCTGTGGCGCGTCGTATCGGGAGGGTGATCGGTTCTGCTCCTCGTGCGGCTCGGCTCTCGAACATCGAGATGACCAGCGCCGCATCGTCACCGTGCTCTTCGGTGATCTCGTCGGCTTCACCACCTTGTCCGAGACGCTCGATCCCGAGCTGGTGAAGAACCTCGTCGACCAGGCCTTCGAAAGACTGGCCGCCGACATCGTCCGCTTCGGTGGTCGGGTCGACAAGGTGCTGGGCGACGGCCTGTTGGCCCTGTTCGGCGCACCGGTCATGCACGAAGACGATGCCGAGCGCGCCGTGCGGGCGGCGTTGGAGATGCAGCAGTCGATGGGTCGGCTTCGCGAGGCCGGTGGTGTCGACATCCACATGCGGATCGGGGTCAACACCGGCGAGGTGCTCGTCGGCGAGATCCATGCCGATGGCGATTACACAGCCATGGGTGACGTGGTCAACACCGCCAACCGTCTCCAAGCCACCGCCGAACCCGACACCGTGTTGGTGGGGCCGGCCACCTACGAAGGCACGTCGGCGGTGATCCGCTACGAACAACACGGGCCCGTGGTTGCCCGGGGCCGCGACGAACGGGTGGCCACATGGCGGGCCATCGAAGCGGTGGGGTTGACGGGCGAACGCGATCGGGCCGAGAGCCCGCTGATCGGTCGCGATCTCGAAGTCGATGTGATGAACCGCACCATCGACGCCGCGGTCAAACGGCGTCGGGCCAACCTGGTGCTGGTCTTCGGCGACGCCGGGGTGGGCAAGACCCGCCTGGTGGAAGAGGTCACCGAGCAGGCGCAGGTGCGTCACGGGGCCCGGGTCATCTCCGGGCGCTGCCTGCCCTACGGCGAAGCCAACGCCTGGTTTCCCATCGCCGATGCCATGCGCAATTTCCTCGGGATCGGCGAGGAGCTCACCGCCGACGAGACCGAGGCGTTGGTGCGGTCGATGGCGGATCGTTCACCTGACCCCATCGACACCGAGAGCCTCGACCGCGTCATCGCCGGCCTCCAGCATCTGCTCGGCATTGGCGGCCCTCTGGCCGACATCGACCCGGTCCGATCGGCCGAAGAGGCGGCGTGGGCCGTGCGTACGGTCTTCAAGTTCGTGGCCCATCAACGACCGCTCATCCTGCGGGTGACCGATCTCCACTGGGCCGACGAGGTCGTACTCACCTCGATCGACACCCTCATGCGCCGTATGGGCCGCCATCCCTTCGTGGTGTTGGCCACTGCCCGCCACAGCCTGGCCGACCAGTGGCGACCCAAAGCCGGGCGGGCCAACGTCACCACGTTGTCGTTGGAGCCGCTCGACCGTGACGCCTCGGCCAACCTGCTCGATGCGTTGTTGCCCTTCGAGATCTCGACCGAACAACGAGAGCTGTTGCTCGACCGGGCCGGGGGCAACCCGTTCTTCCTCGAGGAGCTGGTGGCCCTCGTGTCGAGCGACGGGTCCGAGACCGCCGACGCCCTTCCGAGCAACCTGCGTGGGCTGATCGGCGCCCGTCTCGACGGCCTCACCGGGCCCCAGCGTCAGGTCCTCGAGGACGCCGCCGTGCTCGGGCGCCGCGGCACGGTCAACGCCCTGGAACGAATGGTCGACAAGACCCGCGGCTTGGACAACATCGGCAAACCTCTCGATGCCCTCCAGCAGTTCGATCTGCTGGAGATCCACGACCGACAGTGGCAGTTCCGGTCCGATCTGGTGCACGACGTCGTCTACGGCCGCATCACCAAACACGATCGAGCCATCCGCCATCACGGCGTCGGCACCTACCTGGTGTCCAACTTCGGCGATCGGGCCGATCCGGCCACGGTGGCCTACCACTTCCGTCGAGCCAACGAAATCGGCGCCGAGCTGGGTCCAATGTCGGATCTGCCCGGCGACCTCGACGCCCAAGCCATCGACTACACCGTTCGGGCGGCGAGGGCCGCGATCCGAGGTGGGGCCGCCGAGCGAGCCATCGGGTTCTACAGCGACGCCATCGAGTTGTTGCCCGAGGGCGACTCGGTGGCTCGAGCCGAGATCCTCACCGGTCGGGCGCGAGCGCTGAGCGACGGCCATCGCCACATCGAGGCCCGCGCCGATGTCACCGAGGCGCTGCGCATCGGCGAGGGCGATCCGTTGGTGGTGGCCAACGCCACCCTCCGGTTGGCCCAGATCGAGCAGTGGTCGGGCGAGTTCGACCTGGCCACCACCCTGTATCGAGAAGCCATCCACACCTTCGACGAGCTCGACGATGCCGAAGGAACCGCCGATGCCCGGCAGGGGTTGGGTCTCACCTACCTCATGGCCGGTCGTCACGACGAGGCCGAAGAGGTCATCGTCGACAGCCTCGACCGGGCAATCGAGAACAACGACGACGGTGCTGAAGCGTGGGCCTACCAGAACCTGGCGTGGCTCTCCTACGTTGCGGGCCGCACCGCCGAAGCCGACGAGCGGCTGAGCCGGGCCCGCCGACAGTTCAAACGCCTGCATGATCAGCTGGGTGTGGCGTGGTCCGACGGTTTGCTGGCCTACGTGCGGCTGCACCAGGGCCGATTCGACGAGGCCGAAGAGCTGGCCGGGCGCAGCCTGCACGAGTCCCGCCAGCGGGGCGATCCGTGGGGCGAGGCCATGATGGATGTGTTGTTCGCGTCCATCCGGTTGTGGACCGGCCGCACCGACGACGCCATTGACCTGGCCGAGGAAGCGCGGAGCATCTTCCGCTCCTTCGATGATCCGGCCGGGTTCTCCCAGGCCGTGGCCATCCACGGGCGGGCCTTGCTGCGGGCCGGTCGCACCTCCGAGGGCATCCATGCCCTCAAGGAGCTGGCCGACGACCCCGCCGCGGTGAGCTCCGGTTTGGCCCAGGTCGATGCCGCCATCGCGCTGGCCGAGGTCACCATCGGCGACCCCGATGCCGCGCTCATGCACCTGGGTGAGTTCGACCCGGCGGCCACGTCGGTGACCGAGGTGGGGCAGTCCGAACGGCTCTCGGCCTACGGCATGGCCCGGCTCCAGCGGGGTGAGGTCGACGAGGCAGTGGCGGTGTTGTTGCCGGCCGCCGAGCCCGATGCCGACGGGAAACGGAATGCCAACGCCGCCGTGTCCGCCGCCATGGCCGCGGCGGCCAACGGCGATGCCGACTCGGTGCGGTCCATCGCCAAAGGGCTCAAATCCAGCCACCTCACCTACATCGACGAGTACACGTTGTTGATGGCCCAGGGTTTGGTGGCGGCCCGCTCCGGTGACGCCGGCCGAGCGAGGGAGATGTTCGCCCGCGGTCGCGAGCGGGTCAGCCAGACCAGCGATGTGCTGGCCGAGGCCCTCATCACGCTGGCCGAAGCCACCGCACTCGAGGCGCTGGGCGACGAGTCGGCGCTGGCGGTCACCGAGCTGGCCGAACAACAACTCGACGCCATCGGCATCGAGGCCATGGGCTGGCGCACGGCGTTTCGTTTGGCGGCCGGACTGGCCTGAGACGGGCGGTCTAGGGCGCCTGGGTGTACCGCAGGTAGGGCTTGGGCGCACTGAAGTCGCCGAAGCGGGCCCGGGCGTCGTCGTCGGACACGGCGGGGGCGATGATGACGTCGTCCCCCGGTGACCAGTTGACCGGGGTGGCCAGGCTGTGTTCGGCCGTGAGCTGCAGTGAGTCGATCACCCGCAGGATCTCGTCGAAGTTGCGCCCGGTGCTGGCCGGGTAGGTGAGGGTGAGCTTCACCTTGTTGTCGGGGCCGATCACGAACACCGATCGAACGGTGAGGGTGTCGTCGGCGTTCGGGTGGATCATGTCGTAGAGGTCGGCCACCGTGCGATCGGGATCACCGATCATGGGGAAGTTCACGGCGACCCCCTGGGTCTCCTCGATGTCGCCGGCCCACTGGTGATGGTCCTCGACCGAATCGACCGACAGCCCGATGACCTTCACGTTGCGGGCGTCGAACTGGTCTTTCAGTCGGGCCGTGTATCCCAGTTCGGTGGTGCAGACCGGAGTGAAGTCCTTGGGGTGGCTGAACAGGACGGCCCAGCTGCCCTCCTTCCAGTCGTGGAAGGTGATCGGCCCGTCGGTGGTGTCGGCGGAGAAGTCCGGTGCCTCATCGCCCAGTCGGATCGCCATGGTTGTCTCCTTGCGTCGTGGTGACCCGAACGTATGCCGATTCGGTCCCAAAGTCGACAAAACAGGTCGAGTTTCGGTCCCATGAGCGAGTGGCACCGGTCACTCCTCGCGGGGTGCAGCCTGCCCGGGGCGGTCACGACCGCCTGGCCGGCAACGGGATTGGCCAACGACGCGGTGGAGGGACTCTCATGGCTCGAATGCACCTCCGCCCTTACCAACCCCGCGACCGCGAACGTGTGGTCGACCTCAACAACGCGGCCATCCCTGCGGTGAGCCACCTCGATGGTGCCGGGCTCGATGCCCTGGTGGGCTGGGCCACCTCGGTGACGGTGGTCGAATCCGACGTCGGCTCCGACCTGGTCATCGGATTCCTCATCTGCCTGTCGGGTCCGGGCCTGCCCTATCCCAGCGTCAACTACCAGTGGCTGAGCGAACGGTACGACGCGTTCCTCTACGTGGATCGGGTCGTGGTCGACCCCTCGGCCAAGGGTGGGGGAGTGGGCCAGGCTCTGTACCACCACGTGGTCGAGACCGGCGCCCGTGACCATGGGGTCCTGCTCGCAGAGGTCAACACCCGACCCCGAAACGACGCATCGTTGCGGTTCCATGAGCGGTTCGGGTTCGTGGCGGTGGGGCGAGCCGAGACCGACGGTGGTGCCAAGGAGGTCGTCTATCTGGAGCTCAGCCTGGCTCTGGAAGGGCCGAGCTGACGGCGAGATGCGACGGATGTCTCGTCCCGAGTGTCGGATTCCCGACAGTTGGGGCGGCGGGTCGGCGCCACCATGGGGATCGATGAGGAGGAATCAATGATCACATCGAGGGGTGCCCGACACGACCGGCCGGTGGCCGAGCTGATGACGGGATTGTCGCGTCGTCGAAGGCGGCGCCTGTTGGGGCAGATGAGCGCGACCGAGGTGAGCTCGGGGCAGGTGCTCACCGAGCAGGGAGCGCGGGGCCGTGAGTTCTTCGTGCTGACCGGGGGCCATGTCGAGGTCCGCGTCGACGGCGAACCGGTGGCCGAAGTGGAGCCGGGTGACTTCTTCGGCGAGATCTCGCTGCTGAGTGGCCTTCCTCGCACCGCAACCGTGGTGGCCGGCGAGGATGCCACCCTCGAAGTCATGAATCGGCGGGAGTTCGCCACGGTGCTCGACATGTGGCCGGCGTTTGCACTCGAGGTCGAGAAGCAGGCGACCCTGCGGATGATCGCCTGTTCACACTGACCGACCCGACCCGAGCAGGCGGGGCCAGGCCTCGCTCAGTCGACGACGGTGGTGGCCGGTGACGCCGGCTCGCCTTGTAGCCCACACGACCAGCACGGGCCGTCGCTCGGACCCCGCCACGTCACGTCGCAACGAAGGCACAACATCGCCATCACCGGTGAACGACCGAGCAGCGGTTTGGGGAGGGAGTCCGACAGTGGCGTCATCGCCATGCGCGGCAGCATAGGGAACACCTCCGCCGAGAGGGTTGATGGTGATCACGGTGGCGGCCACTGCGGTCTGGGTGGCTAGTCCGGGGCCCACGCGGGTCGGGCCAGGTGTCGGCCTCGGTGGTGCAAACGTGAGAGAGTGACGGCACTCCGACCTGACGGGCAGGTCGGAAACGACCAGAAAGCAACCGCCTTGCCCACCGCGTGCCCCAACTCCGACGGTTCGAGTCCCCGCCAGGTCGAATTCGACGGCCCACCGCCGACTTGTATCGACCCCAGCAAGACCTACACCGCCGACATCGACACCACGCTCGGTTCGCTGAAGGTTCACCTCGACGCCATCGGGGCGCCCAACACCGTCAACAACTTCGTCTTCCTGGCGCGGTACCACTACTACGACGGCATCATCTTCCACCGCATCATCAACGGGTTCATGTGCCAGGGTGGCGATCCCACCGGCACCGGACGCGGCGGACCGGGGTACAAGTTCGCCGACGAGCTGCCGAAGCCGGGTCGCTACGAGATCGGCTCCATCGCCATGGCCAACGCCGGCCCCAACACCAACGGCAGCCAGTTCTTCCTCGTGAGTGGCGCCAACGGTGTGGGTCTACCGCCGCAGTATTCGCTGTTCGGGAAGATCATCTCCGGACTCGATGTGCTCGACCAGATGCAGCAGGTCCCCACCGACCGGTCCGACAAGCCCCAAACCGATGTTGTCATCAACTCGGTCACCATCACCGAGTCCGACTGAACGGCAGGCGGGGTCAGTCGGCCAGGAAACGGCCGGCGACGGCACCGCCGAAGCCGGCGGCGGCGGCCAACATGAACACGGTGAAGAACGTGTCGGGTGATTCCGACTCGCCCACGATGGCGGTGAGGATGGTCATCCCCGCGGCCACCCCGATCTGTGACGACATCTGGAGCAGGCCTCCGGCCACACCCAGATCCTGATCGTCGACCGCCTTGCCCACCGATCCCACGAGGGCCGGTCGGGTGAGGCCCTGGCCGATGCCGCTGAACGCGATGCCGAGGACGACCCCCACCACGAGCCCGGCCGAGGCCGACACGGCCACGGCCACCAGGGCGGCGCCGAGTATCGTGCCGCCGGCCATCACCAGAGTTCGGATACCGAGCCGGCTCTCGAGGTGCCCCGACGCGGTGGAGGCGGCGCCGAAGGCGAAGGGCCGGGGCAACATGATGAACGCGATCACGGTGGTGGAGTACCCGAACACCCCTTCGAGCAGCAGCGGCGTGACCACGAACCCACCCATGTACGCACCGCTCACCAACGCCTGGGCCACGATGGCCACCGCGAACCCGCGTTGGCGCACCATCGACAACGGCACCAATGGCGCCTCGGCCCGACGCTCGATGGCCACGAAGGCCACGGCCATGATCGGGGCCACGACCAGACAGGTGATGATGAGGGGATCGTCGATACCCCACACCCGGATGCGGTTGAGACCGAACAGGAACGACCCCACGGCCAGGCCCAGGGTGACGGCCCCGGGTATGTCGAACCGGATGTCGGGGCGACGATCGGTTTCGGGCAATACCGGAATGGCAAGGACCAGGGCCAGCAGGGCCAATCCGGTCTGCATCACGAACAGGACCCGCCAGCTGGTGAGATCGACGAGCGGACCACCGACGATGACCCCGACGCTCGGGGAGATGGCCGCCACCGCGGTCCAGTAACCCAGGGCCTTGCTGCGGGCCTTCCCCTCGAACAGGGTGATGATGAACGCCATGGCGGCGGGTGCGGTCACCGAACTGGCGGCCTGAGCCAGGGTGCGCAGCGCGATCAACTCGCCGATCGAGCGGGCGAACGGGGTGAGAGCCAACACCACCACCGCGGCCGCGTAGCCACTCAGGTAGATACGTCGGTGCCCATACAGGTCGCCGAGCTTTCCGGCGATGGGTGTCACCACCGCGAACACCAGGATCGGCGCCGACAGGACCCAGTTGGCGGTGGCCTTGGTGGTGCTCAGATCGGTGGCGATCTCGGGGATCGAGGCCGACAGCACCGTGATGGGGAAGGACCCGGCGGCCATACCGAACAGACACACCACCAGCACCCGGCGGGTCGACACCACCCGCCCCGACGGCGTGACGGCCGTCGAGGTGGATGGGCTCGGGCTGGTCATCCGGTCAGGTTAGGGACCGCCGACGAGCGCCCGCGGTGACGTGTGGCTCTACGATCGGCGCTCGTGACGCACCCTCCCATCGGCCTGTTGGTCAATCCCCGCTCGGGGAGCGATGTTCGGCGGGCTGTGGCGGCGGCCGGCAGTTCCACGTTCGAGGACAAGATCAGCATCATCCGTCGGGTCGTGCTGGGTGCGCTCGAGCACGGGGTCGACCACTTCGTGGCCATGCCCGATCACCACCGGATCGTGACCCGGGCCACCGAGACCATCAGGGCGGCGCGAGTCGAGATCCTCGACGACCTCGACATCACCCACACCGAAGACGACAGCCGCCGGGCCGCGGCGGCCATGCGTGACCGGGGCTGCCTGCTGGTGGTGGTGTTGGGGGGTGACGGCACCAACCGGGTGGTCGCCCAGGGATGGCCCGACGGCGCGCTGTTGCCGATGTCGACGGGCACCAACAACGCCTTTCCGTACTACGTCGAACCGACGGTGGCCGGCTCGGCAGTCGGCCTGTTGGGGTCCGGCCTGGTACCGCTCGCCGACGTGGCCGTGGCCCAGAAAGTGATCGGACTCCGGCACGGAGACGAACACGATCTCGCCCTCATCGATGCGGTCGCGGTCGACGACCCCTATGTCGGTTCGCTCGAGCTGTTCGACCCCGCAACCATGCGCGTGGCGCTCCTGGCGCGCGCCGACCCGGCCGCCATCGGGTTCTCGGCGGTTGGTGGGCTCATCGAGCCGGTTTCACCCACCGATGCCGGCGGGCTGTTGATCGAGTTCGCCCCCCTTGCCGATCAGCCGTCGGCCGCGGTGCGGGCCCCGACCGCACCCGGGTACTACAGCACGGTGGGCATCTCGGCGGTGCGGCGCGTGGCCGACCACGAAGAGATCGAGGTCGACGGTCCGGTGCTGTTGGCCTTCGACGGTGAGCGCAAACGACGCGTCGGCGACGGCGAGAAGGTACAGATGTGGATCGACCCGTCGGGGCCGCGTGTGATCGACGTGCGGGCGGTCATGGAGCGAGCCGTCGCCGACGGGGTCTTCCTCCGCTCCTGAGCCAGTGCTCGAGCGGACCGCCGTCGGGCCCTCGGTCAGTTGCTCGAAGGAGCGTCGCCCTCCGGCAGATCGATGCGGGCCAGCCACAGCCCCGGGGCATCGACCTCGTTCGGCGTCGGGAGGGTTTCCTCGCTCTCCCACAGACGAGCCAGTCCGGCGGAACCGGCTCGTTCGACCACACCGGCGATGAAAGCCGCTCCCCGATCGTACTGCTCCTGGGTGAGCTCCAAGCCGAAGATGCGCTCGACGAACCGATCCGACGCGTCCGCTTCCACTCGCCGTCGGCGTAGGGCTTCGGTGAGCATGGGGTAGCTCTCGATGAGGCGGCTGCCGACATCGTCCATGACGTGGTCGACATACCCTTCGATGGTGGCCACCAGCGCGGCCAGGTACGGCAGGATCTCTCGTTGGGCATCGGACTGCACCACACCGAGCACGGCGTCGGGATCACCGATGACGTCTTGCAGGGCTGCCAGTCCTTCGGGACCGGCGCTGAGGTCGACCGACCCCAACTTCTCCTCCAGCGCAGTGGGGTCGGGCCGAAAGGCGCCGGCGTGATCGCGCAACAACGAGTGGAGGCGGTCTCGTACGTGAGCCACGTTGAGCACGGCGTGGTGGGTGACCTCGTTGAGGCACACCCACAGAGTGAGATCGTCGATCGACAGCGACCAGTCGTCGCCGAACGACGCGATGTTGGGCACCACGACGAAGAGGCGATCGGTGGGAGGTCGTGGGATGGGGAGGTCGTAGACCCCGAGTGATCGGCGGGCCAGGTGACCGATCATCGAGCCGGTGGTCATCGACAACATCAGCGGACCCATCATCTGGAACAGGCCCCCGAACATCGCGGCCATGGGATCGTCGGCCGGCATGTCGGTTTGGTCGACGTCGGTGAGACCCGATGCCAGCGCCTCGGACATGGCCCCGATGATCGGGTCGTAGGCGTCCATGCTGCGCTGCACCCAGCCGGCCCGATTGACGGCTTCGATCTCGAGGGCACCGGCGGCCACGGTCAGCCCGGTGGCCTCGGCGATCTGGAGCTCGGCCACTCTTGCCAGTTGTTCGATTCGGATCCGATCGGCCGGATCGACGTTGGGTTCGGACTGCCCATCGGTGGCCACCGCCATGGCCAGCTGGCGAGCCGCTTCGGTGCCGCCGAGGCCCGGACCGCTGAACAGACGAGCGAGATCACCGAACATCGGGAGGCCGCCGAACGGGTTCTCCGGTTCGAGTGGATCGTCGTCGCTCACTACGGGCATGGTATGGGCGATGACCCGTCACTTCCTCGTCACCAGCCCGGCTTTGCCACCCAGCCCGGTCGCGGCCCTCGCGAGAGGAACCGTCACGTGATCGTGGTGACCGGGGCATCGGGTTCGGTGGGGCAGCGGGTCTGCGAGCGCCTGGCCGACACCCACAGTGGTGAGGTCCTGGGTCTCGACCTGCGCGATCCCACGCGTGTGCCTGCCGGTGTCGAGTTCAAGGCCATGGACCTCCTCACTGCCGACCTGACCTCGGTGTTCGAGGGGGCCGACGTGTTGGTGCACCTCGTCTCGGCCCTGGCCGCCGACGGATCGGCGAACAGTGATGGCCGTATCGACCTGGCCATCGCTCGGCGCGTACTCGACGCCGCGTCGCGAGCCGGGTTGAGCCAGGTGCTGTTGGTCTCGACCGCCATGGTCTACGGCGCGTGGCCCGACAATCCCATGCCCCTCACCGAAGATGCCCCGGTGCGGCCCGTCCCCGACCTCGACTTCGCCATGCACAAGGCGCAGCTGGAACGGCTGGGTCTGGAGTGGCGCACCGATCATCCGGCCGGTGCGCTCACCGTGTTGCGTCCTGCCGTCACGGTGGCCGAAGAACAGCCTGGAGGCCTGGCCCGGATCCTCCATTCGGCGATGACCATCGTGAGCGAGGACGGCGACCCGCCGGCCCAGTTCCTTCACGCCGACGACCTGGCCTCGGCCATCACGACCGTGGTCGAACAGCGGGTCGACGGGGTGCTCAACGTGGCCCCCGATGGCTGGATCCCCGCCGAGGAGTTGGCCGCGCTGGCTGGCCCCAAAGCTCGGGTGCGAGTGCCCGGCTGGCTCGCCCGTCGTCTGGCCGCCGCACGCTTCCGGTTGGGTCTGGCTCCCACTCCGCCCGGCATCGTTCCGTACACCACCTATCCGTGGGTGGTGTCCAACGATCGCCTACGGGGACTGGGTTGGTCACCGACCAACAGCAACGAAGAGGCGTACGTGGCCGGCCATGCCGCCGGACCGCTCGACATGATGACCGCCAAGCGTCGCCAGAACCTCGCTCTGGGTGTCACCGCTGCGGTGGCTGGTGCGTTGGTGCTGGGTGCGGTCATCGGCATCCGCCGATTGCGACGCTGACCGGACTCAGTCGACCCAGCGGGCGGCGTCCCATGGTGAGCGTCGGTTCCGTGCTGACCGGACCAATTCGACCAGCGGGCGTCGTCTGCGGGTGAGCGCCGATTGCGACGCTGACCGGACTCAGTCGACCCAGCGGGCGTCGTCCCATGGTGAGCGTCGGTTCCGTGCTGACC
>JBPCTQ010000390.1:0-2642 GCA_051011595.1 Acidimicrobiales bacterium | reverse complement strand
GTACAAGCGGGTTCGCTTCAAGGGCATCATCTGCGAGCGCTGCGGCGTCGAGGTCACCCGCTCGAAGGTGCGGCGCGAACGGATGGGCCACATCGAGCTGGCCGCCCCCGCCGTGCACATCTGGTACCTGCGCGGCACCCGCTCGTGGTTGGCCTACCTGCTCATGGGTACCGAGCCCCGTGAGGAACTGAAGGCCAAGCAGCTCGAGAAGGTGATCTACTTCGCCGCCAACCTGGCGGTGTCGGTCGACGAAGAGAAGCGAGACGGCGATCTCGAGACCCTCGAGACCGAGATGCGAGCCGACCTCGAACTGGTCGACAAGGATCTCGAGCTCGAGCTGGCCCGACGCCACGAAGAGCTCGAGGCCGAGGTGGCCGAGCTCGAGGCCGAGAAGGCCAAGGACACCGAGATCCGAGCCCGCCAGCGGGCGGCCGACAAGGACCTGACCGCCATCCGCGAACGCTTCGAGGCCGAGGCCGAGGTCGTCGAGCGGGCCTTCGAGGAGTTCAAGGACCTCTTCCCCCGCAAGATCATCGAGGACGAGCTGCTCTGGCGCGAGATGTTCGACCGTTACGGCGAGTACTGCGACGGCGGCATGGGTGCCGACGCGATCGCGCGGCTGATCGACCAGCTCGACTTCGACGAAGAAGAAGAGAAGCTCCGCACCCAGATCGATCCGCCCGAGGGGCAGAAGCCACTGTCGGCCCAGCGCAAGCAGAAGGCCATCAAGCGGCTCAAGATCGTGGCCGCCTTCAATCGGCGCGACGACAACGGTCGCCGGGTCAACGACCCCCGGGCCATGATCCTCGACGTCGTGCCGGTGATCCCACCCGAGCTGCGCCCCATGGTCCAGCTCGATGGTGGTCGCTTCGCCACGTCCGACCTCAACGACCTGTATCGCCGGGTCATCAACCGCAACAACCGGCTCAAGCGACTGCTCGACCTCGGTGCGCCCGAGATCATCGTCAACAACGAGAAGCGGATGCTCCAGGAGGCCGTCGACGCGCTGTTCGACAACGGTCGCCGCGGTCGTCCCGTCACCGGACCGGGCAACCGCCCGCTCAAGTCGCTGTCCGACATGCTGAAGGGCAAGCAGGGCCGCTTCCGCCAGAACCTGCTGGGCAAGCGCGTCGACTACTCGGGCCGTTCGGTCATCGTGGTCGGCCCCACCCTGAAGCTGCACCAGTGCGGTCTGCCCAAGCTCATGGCGCTCGAGTTGTTCAAGCCCTTCGTTATGAAGAAGCTGGTCGACACCGAGATCGCGCAGAACATCAAGTCGGCCAAGCGCATGGTCGAACGGCGCCGGCCCCAGGTGTGGGACGTGCTCGAGGACGTCATCCGTGAGCATCCGGTGATGCTCAACCGGGCGCCCACGCTGCACCGTCTCGGCATCCAGGCCTTCGAGCCGGTGCTGGTCGAGGGCAAGGCCATCCAGATCCACCCGCTGGTGTGCACCGCCTTCAACGCCGACTTCGACGGCGACCAGATGGCCATGCCCCTGCCGCTGTCGGCCGAGGCTCAGGCCGAGGCCCGCGTGCTGATGCTCAGCGCCAACAACGTGTTGTCGCCGGCGCATGGTCGCCCGCTCGTCACGCCGACCCAGGACATGATCATCGGGGCCCACTACCTCACCCAGCAGGTCGATGGCGCGATCGGTGAGGGCCGGGTGTTCCGCGACCTCGACGAGATCCAGCGAGCCGTCGACTCCGGCGCCGTCACCGTGCACACCACCATCGAGTGGCGTCATGCCAGCCTGGTCGACACCCCGGCCAACGGCGACAAGGCCACCTATCACCCCACCACCGTGGGTCGGGTGCTGTTCAACTCGCAGCTCCCTGACGAGTTCGAGTTCATCAACAGCACCATCTCCAAGCGTGAGATGGGCGCCATCGTCGACGAGTTGGCCCGCCACTACCCCAAGGCCGTGGTGGCTCGCAGCCTCGACGGCGTCAAGGACCTGTGCTTCCGCTACGCGACCCAGTCGGGTCTCACGGTGTCGATCGACGACGTGAAGACCCCGCCCGAGAAGCAGACCATCCTCGACGGGTACGAAAAGGAAGCCGACAAGGTCGAGCAGCAGTTCCGCCGCGGCATCATCACCGACGGTGAGCGGCGCCAGAAGGAGGTGGAGATCTGGAGCCAGGCCACCGAAGAGGTGCGCGAGCGCATGGAGGTGGCCCTCCGTGAAGATGTCTTCAACCCCATCGACATGATGGTCGGCTCGGGTGCCCGAGGAAACATGATGCAGGTCCGTCAGATCGCGGGCATGCGCGGCCTGGTGGCCAACCCCCGTGGTGACATGATCCCCCGGCCCATCAAGTCGAACTTCCGCGAGGGCTTGGCGATGCTCGAGTACTTCATCGCCACCCCGGGTGCCCGCAAGGGTCTGGTCGACACCGCGCTGCGTACCGCCGACTCGGGCTACCTCACCCGTCGCCTGGTCGACGTCGCCCAGGAGCTGATCATCAACGACGAGGATCCGTTCTCCAAGGACGGCCCTGTACGCAGCATCCTTGTCGACGACGTCGGCCCCGATGAGGCCGGCAAGCGCACCTACCTCGAGACCCGACTGTTCGGTCGGACGCTGGCGACCGACGTCAAGCTGTCCGACGGCACCACGCTCAAGGCCGGGTCCATGGTGG
>JBPCTQ010000389.1:0-8702 GCA_051011595.1 Acidimicrobiales bacterium | reverse complement strand
ACTTCGGGTGGATGCAGATCCTGATTCCCTTCGCGTCGGCTTGGAACCCGATCGGGGTGACGCTGGGGGTGATCGCCATGTACCTACTGGTTGCCGTTCAGGTGTCGTCGATATTCATGAATCGCATCCCTCGCCATTGGTGGAAGCGCATCCACCTGAGCAGCTACGTCTGTTTCTGGACCGCGGTCAGCCACGGCGCCACGGCGGGCACCGACGCAGCGAGCCTGCTGTACGTCGGAGTGAGCTCGTTGTTGGTGCTGGCCGTGGTGGCCCTCACCGGTTACCACATCCTGACCCGGCGGCGGGTGGCGCGGAAGCGGTCCGTGGCACCCGTTCCCGTCCCGTAGCGTCGGGCCGTGCGCATTCTCGTGATCGAGGACGAAACCGCAATGGCCGAGTCATTGCGCGCCGGCTTGGTGGCCGAGGGGTTCGCGGTCGACGTGGCGACTGATGGTGAGGAAGGGTTGTGGCTGGCCACCGAGGTCGCCTACGACGCCATCGTCCTCGATCTGATGTTGCCCAAGATCAACGGCTTCGTGGTGTGCCGCACCCTTCGCGAACGCGACGTCTGGACCCCGGTGCTCATGCTCACCGCCAAGGACGGCCATCTCGATGAGGCCGAGGGCCTCGATACCGGCGCCGACGACTATCTCACCAAACCTTTCTCGTTCGTGGTGTTGTTGGCTCGGCTCCGAGTGTTGCTACGGCGTCGGCCCCAAGCCCGCCCAACGGTGCTCGAAGCCGACGATCTGCGCCTCGACCCCGCCTCGCACGCGGTGCACCGGGGCGAAACACCGATAGACCTCACGGCCCGAGAGTTCGCGGTGCTCGAGTATCTGATGCGACGCGCCGGACAGGTCACCTCCAAGTCCGAGATCATGAGCCACGTGTGGGACTTCAACTTCGACGGCGATCCCAACATCGTCGAGGTGTACGTGGCGTCGCTGCGCAAGAAGATCGACGCGCCCTTCGGTCGTAGTTCGATCCACACAGTGCGGGGCGCCGGCTATCGCCTCGACGCCGAAGGTGTGGTCCCATGAACATCGACGTGCGAACTCGTCTCACGATCCTGGCTGCGGTCGTGGTGGGTGTTGCCCTGGTGGTGGGCGGTCTGGTCACCGTCACCTTGCTGGAGCGCAACCTCGAGGACAATCTCGATCAGAGTCTCGATCAGCAGGCCCGCGACCGGGCGCAGCTGCTCGAGGGTGGTGCTGATCCGCAGTCGCTGGTCGACAGTCGGTTGCGAGAGGCGTTCGTGTGGATCGGTACGGCCAGCGGTCAGCCGGTCGCCGTCGGCGGTGCGGTGCGGCCGGTCGAGACACCACCACTGGATCTCGGGGCTCCGGCCACGGTCGATCTGTTGATCGAGGAGACGGCCGAACCCGACGAGGGTCCCGAGCAGTACTCGTTCCGGGTGGCCACCGCATCGACCAGCGATGGCCAGGCGGTTGCGGTCGGCGCACAGATCGAGGAAGTCGACAACGCGGTGGGGGAGGTCACCAACATCTTGTTGGTGGGCACACCGATTCTGGTGGGTTTGGTGGCCGCTCTCACCTGGGTGACCACCGGACGGGCGCTTCGGCCCGTCGACGACATCCGGCGTAAGGCCGCCGACATCAGCGGCGCCCGGCTCGACGAGCGGGTGCCGGTGCCGGCCGGGCGTGACGAGATTCACGAGCTGGCGCTCACCATGAACGGGATGCTCGATCGACTCGACGCTCATCAGCAGGCGATGGCCCGATTCACCGCCGATGCCTCTCACGAGCTGAAGAGCCCGGTGGCCAACATCCGATCCCTGGTCGAGACGGCCACGATCGAGGGCGAGGAGTGGGCACAACTCGAACCGCGTATCACCGCCGAGACCGAACGATTGCGGGACCTGGTCGAGAATCTCCTGTACCTGGCAGCCCACGACGACGATGCATCGCCTCCTCGGTCGATGGTGGCCGTCGATGTCGACGAACTGCTTTTCGACGAGGCTCAGGTCGTGGCGGCCACCACCGATCGTCGCGTCGACGTGAGCGGTGTCGAACCGCTCCAAGTCACGGGCGACCGGGGTGAGTTGCGCCAACTGGTGCGCAACCTCTCCGACAATGCCGTTCGACACGCCCACTCGACGGTGAGCTACGCGGCCACGCTCGAGGGTGACATGGTCACCATGCGGGTCTCCGACGACGGCGACGGGGTTCCTCCTGATCGGCGAGACGCCGTGTTCGAGCGCTTCGCCCGGTTGGACGCACCCCGCGACCGCCACAGCGGCGGTACCGGCCTCGGGCTGGCCATCTCTCGCCAGATTGCCCGGTCCCACGGTGGAGATGTCGTGATCAGCGACAATGGCCGCCCCGGCGCCACCTTCGAGGTTCGTATCCCCGTCCGGCGGGCCTCCTCAGCGTTCGATGAAGGTGGGCGCTGACACTCCGCTCAGCAGGACCGAGATGAGGATGCCCATGGGCAGGGTTCCCCAGTAGCCGACGTGGACACCGACGTTGCCCAGGAACAACATCAGTAGCCACGTGGCCGGAGCGGTGGCGATCAGGAAGATCAGTGCGGCGGCGAGCAGTGCTCGGATCATGGTTTCCCCTCGAGAGATGTCGGCCAATGCTCCCACGTGGTGGGTGATCGTGGTGGTTGTTCGCCGGGCCGTATCAGCGGCAGGCCGGGCAGCGGCCGTGCAGATCGAGGGTGTGGTGCAGCGGCTCGAAGCCGGCCCGGCGGGCCGCGGCGTCGAGCTCGGCATCGATCTTGGTTTCGAATCTGTCGTCGAATCGAATGTCTTGCACGGTGCCGCAGTCGTCGCAGATGAGGTGGTGGTGGTGGCCCAGGATGGGCTCGGCCAGCTCGTAGCGAGCGTGATTGGAGCCGGTCGCCAGCCGACGCACCAGGTCGGTGCGCTCGAGGACCTCGAGGTTCCGGTACACCGAGCTCTGGGGTAGTTCGGGGTCGAGCGCGGAGAGCTCAGGCATGGTGACCGGCCGCCCGGCTCGAGCCAGCAGTTCGACCAGACGCCGTCGACCGCTGGTGTAGCGCTGGTCGACCCCTGCCAGATGCGACTGCACGCGCTGGTGGATCTCGTCTAGATCTTCGATCGGCGGGGCAGGCTCGTTTCGGCTCATGGTCGACGTCCAGTATGGCGCCGGCTCGGCGATCGACTCAGATTTTGCGGTCGGGTTGGCGAACCAGCTCGCCCGTTCTAGTGTTTGAGGATGATTCTCACTCGCATTTCGAAGGGGCCGCGCCGGCTGGTGAGGCAGCTCATTCCCATCGGTCTGATCGTCCTGGCGCTCACGGCCGCGGCCTGCGGGTCGAGTGAGCCCACGACTTCGTCTGGTGCCGTCACGGTGGTCACCAGCACCAGCATCTGGGCCGACGTGGTCGGGGAGCTGGCGTGTGAGAGTGAGCTACAGATCGAGGCGCTGATCCCGGCTGGGGTCGATCCGCATGGTTTCGAGCCCTCGTTGGCTGATCGCGGCCGTCTCGATGATGCCGCCCTGGTGGTGGTGACCGGCGAAGGGGAGGAGGCGCTGGACGACACGGTCGAGGCTGCCGAGGATGACGGGGTGACGGTTGTCAGAGTCTTCGATCACCTCGAGGTCTCCGCAGTCGAGGGCGACGGCCACGACGATCACGACGATGACAACGATGAAGTCAATCACGCTGACCATGACGACGAAGCCGCCGATGGCGACGGCCATGACCACGATGGCCGCGACCCGCACGTATGGCTCGATCCGTTTCTGGTCATCGAGATGCTGCCGGTGCTGAGTGACCTGCTGATCGACGAAGTGGGCCTCGAACCCGAGGCGGTGGCTGCCTGCCAGACTGCCTACGAAGCCCAGTTGCGGGAGGTGGCCGACGACATCACCATCACCCTCGACGGGCTGGCTGACGCTCGACGCCACCTCGTCACCGACCATCCGTTCTTGGCCTATTTCGCTGACCGGTTCTCGCTCGAGGTGGTCGGCAGCATCACCACCGCCGGGGAGGCCAGTCCCAGCCACCTCGAAGAACTGGCTGACGCCATGACGCGGGCAGACGTAGAAACGATCTTTGTGGAAGTGGGTGCCTCTGACGACGACGCCCGAGCCCTTGCCGAGCGGGTGGGGGGTGTCGAGGTCGTGGGTATACGGGTCGACTCATTGGGACCGGCCGACAGCGGCGCCGACACCTATCCGGGACTGCTCTCCACCCTGGCCGGCGCCATTGCCGGGCAGACTTGATCGGAGTGGAGCTCATCACCGACCCGTACTCGTGGTGGATCGAACCGTTCACCACCAACAGCTTCATGCGCGATGCCCTGTGGGCCGGCTTGTTGGTTGTTGTCTGTACCAGCGTGGTGGGCACCTGGGTGGTGCTGCGGGGGATGAGCTTCCTGGGTGACGCCTTGGCCCACGGGGTGTTGCCGGGTATTGCCTTGGCCTTCGTCATGGGGTTCAGCACCACAGTGGGAGCCTTTGCTGCTGCGTTGGCGATGGTGCTCGGTATCAATCTGATCCGTAGCCGGTCGCCGCTACCCGAGGACACCTCGATCGGGGTGCTGTTCGTCGGATTCCTTGCCCTCGCCGTGGTCATCATGTCGAGCCAATCCGGTTCCTACAGTGGCGACCTCAATCGTTTCCTGTTCGGTTCGATCACCGGTGTCGACAACAGTGATCTGCTCCGACAAGGTGTGGCCGCGGTCGTGACCCTCGTCGGTGTCGCCGTCTTCTACCGAGCGTTCCTGGTGATGACCTTCGACGAGACCATGGCCCAGTTGTTGGGCCTCCGGCCGCGGCTGGCTCACGTTGCGCTGTTGGTGTTGGTGGCGTTGGCCATCGTCGCCTCGTTCGAGGCGGTGGGGAGTCTGTTGGTGTTCGCGTTCCTGGTGGCGCCGCCGGCCGCCGCCGCCCTGGTGGTGCGACGAGTGCCGCGGATCATGCTGGCGGCGGTGGCGCTGGGAGCGGTCTCGGTGGTGCTGGGTCTGCTGATCAGCTATCACCACGACACCGCCGCCGGTGCCACCATGGCCCTGGTGTCGGTGGCGCTGTTCTTCGTCGTGTTGATCGGCCAGGCCGCGGTGCAGTCGTTGCGGCGGCCGGTGGCCACTGCCTGAAACGAGCGGGTGGGTCGACGGGACGAAGGACCCGATGCTTGTTGGTGTCGGGGTGAGACGCTTCACACGTGCACCGACGGTCGTCCTTGGTTCTGTCGTTGATCCTGTTGGGTGGGTCGGCGGTGGCGCTGGCCTGTGCGCCGCTGCTGATGCCCGACTCCTATGACTGGGTCGAGCACACCACCAGCGAGTCCGGTGCCCAGGCGGTTGATGGCGCGTGGCTGGCCCGGCTCGGATTCCTACTGTTCGGCTTGGCCGTGTTGACGGTCGCCGAGCGATCGGCCCGTCGCTGGGGCGAAAGAGCGGTCGCTCTTCATCGGGTGTTCGGACTGGCCATGCTGGCCGTGGCGGCCTTCTCCGCTCGGTCGTGGATTCCGGCGGCCGAGTTCGACCAGACCGAGGACATGCTCCATTCGGTGGCGGCGACGGTCATGGGGTTTGCCTTCGCCTTCGGTGTGTTGGCGGTGGCCGTTCGGCGTACCGAGCTCGGAGGTCGCGTGGCGGTGTTCGATGGCGTGGCCATGCTCGCCGCCATTGTCCTGCCCTTGGCCATGATCCTCGACGAGTCGCGAGCCGGGCTGTTCCAGCGGCTGATGTTCGTGGTTGCGTATCTCTGGTACGGCCGGGAGACCGTCGGTGGCGGTTTCAGCGCCCCGTCCACTGCGGCGGCCGACGTTCGAGAAATGCGTTGATGCCTTCCTGGAGGTCGTCGGCGCCCATCACCACATCGACCCCACGGGCAGTGGCGTCCCAGCCAGCCTGATCGTCGCCCGAGACCACAGCATCGATGGCCTGGAGGGTCTGGCGCACCGACACTGGCGCGTTGGCCGCGATCTGCTCGGCCAGCTCGGTGGCGGTGGCGAGGGCATGGCCCGGTTCGGCCAGGCGGTTCACGAACCCCAACTCGCACGCTCGTTCGGCCGACATCTCCTGGCCGGTCAGCAACAGCTCCTTGGCCAGGTTCACGGGAAGCACTCGGCAGGTTCGAAAGAGCGCACCACTGTTGGCGATCACCCCGCGTTTCACCTCGGGTAGGGCAAAACGGGCGTCGGACGCGGCCACCACCATGTCGGACGCCATGGCCAGCTCGAAACCACCACCGAAAGCGATGCCTTCCACTGCGGCGATCAGTGGTTTGGTGCGTTGGCGGCGAATGAGGCCGTACTCGCCACCTCTGTCGGTCGGTCGGCCGGGGCCGTCGCGCAGATCGGTGCCGGCACAGAACATGGTGGGGCCACCGGTGAGGACGGCCACCCACTGGTCGGGGTCGTCCTCGAAGGTGTTGAACGCCGCATCGAGGCCCGCGGTCACGTCGGCGTTCACTGCGTTGCGTTTGTCCTCACGTTCGATGGTGACGACGGTGATGCGGCCGTGTTGTTCGGTGCTGACTGCCATGGCCATGTTGTAGCAGCCGACTGCCCGTGCAGGGCCGGGCCAACGGCGGGCCATCCCTCCAGCTCACTTTGTGGGGTCGGTGAGCCGGAGCCGAGCGACGCCCGACGAAGCCGAGGTTGACCGCTCAGGGGTCGTCGTTGCCGATGACGCCGACGCCCAGGCCGAAGAACGTGGAGTCGATGGTGGCGTTGGTGGGGTTCTGGAACTTGATGAAGAACCACTCGCCCCAGAACACTCGGGGTTCGATCGTGGTGTCGCCGTTGACGGTGACCGGAACGGTCTTGGCTGTCTCGCCCGGCAGGAAGGTGAGGGTGTCCGGCGTGACCGCGACGAAGTCCTCGCCGGCCGTTGCCAACCCGTCGACGCAGCCGAACTGCGTGCATGGCCAGGGGATGTAGTCGACGGTGACGGTCTGGGATGAAGGGGCCGAGAGGGTGATGGGAATGTTGAACACGGTCGTGCCGGTGTCGCCTTCGGCGTCGCCGAAGCCGCCGGGAAGCAACACCGGTGTTGCGGTCGGATCGACCTCGACGGTGAGGATGTTGGAGATGTGGCCCGGTTCGCCGTCGGCACTGGCGACGGTGGCGGCGAAGACACTTATGGCGTCGGGTCCCTCCTCGGTGAGTGTGACCGGGACATCAACGAAGCCGCCGGCGCCGATGATTGCGCTGTCGTGGTCGACCTCGATGACCATGTTGGTTTCGTAGGGGTCGATGTCGTAGCCGGGTGGGTCGATGTACAGCGCCGTTTCGGCCTGTATGAGTCGGACGTCGGCGCCCGCGGGACCGGTGACTCGTAGCGTCTGGGAAGTGCTGGAAACGGTGGCGGGATTGGCGGCGACCCCGAGCAGAGCGACGGTCGGCGCCGCGGCCCGGTCGCCATCAACCGTGGCGACACCGCCGCCCTTGCTGCCATCGGGGGGGAACAGTTCGTTGCTTTCGGTGGTGCCGTCGGAGAACGTGATGGTCACGACGGTGCCGCTGAGTTCGAAGCCGGAGACGCGGCCTGAACCGTTGGGGCCGGGCTTCGCTGTGCCCTTGATGGAAGTCGGGTCGTGATCGGCCGAGAACCCGAGCGTCTCGCCCGGGTCGAAGTCGTCGAAGTCCAAGGTCACCACATTCCATCCGTCGTCGCTGTCGACGCCGTTGTTGGGCGAGCTGTAGGTGCGGCCCAGGTATCCCACACCGGGGTCGGTGTCGATGCGGATGTCGCGGCCGTCGACGTCGCCGGCGGTGCCGTCGGGATCCCACACCAGGTCGGGCAACAGGGCCGGTGCGGTGTTGTACGACACTGACGTGATCTGGGCGGTGGCCGAGGTGTTCTGCACGGTCAGGGCGTCGGCGCCTGCCGAACTGGCGTTGATGCCGCCGCCCTCGGTGATGGCGACGAAAGCTCCGGTGTCGGCGGCCACGGCGGGTGGTGCGCCGATCAGCGCCAGGCCGCTGGCCGCCATGAGTGTTGCCGCCACGAGACCGAACCGCCGTCGGGATGTAGGCCGCTGCAACGTGCCGTGCCGTCGATTGGAGCGCATATCGCCACTTCCCTGTTTCGTGGTCTGTCGTGATGTGTTGAAGGGGAAGTGGTCGGTGTCAGCGCGATGCCGAGAAGCTCGGACTGCTCCGGCTGCGGGCCGCGTCGCCGCACCGATGGGATGTTGAACAAAGGTAGTACTGAACAGGACCTCGTGCGGCATCGCCGTTGGCGCCTGTCGCTGTCGCCATCTTTGACAGTCGATGTTGCTCGCCGTCGTCGCGCTAGGAGCCGACGACGATGAGTTCGGCGAAGCCCCCACACGTTGGGTCCTCGCCGCCGGAGAACGACAGCACCACCGCCGCGCCTTCCACCGCCGGGAGGGCAATCACGTCGGGATCTGGGGTGCCACTGAGGTCGTACGTCTCGGTCCAGATGTCGCCGCCCCCTTCGTCCTCGACGATCACGGTCACCGAATCGAAGCCGAAGCCGGTCTGGAAGCTGGGGTTGCTGTGGCTGCCATTGCTGATGATCTGGACCGACTCGATCAGTCGCGTGCCTCCGGCGTCCCACGCGTAGGTTGCCGTTCCGCCATCGGCGGAGAACCACGACGTCGATGGGTCGCCGTCGATGGCCAGGTCGGCCGTGAACTCCCCGGAGTAGACCGATGAGGCGGAGATGACGCCGCTGCCGGTGATGTTGCTCGGCGGTGCGGTGGTGGGTGGCGGCGCAGCGGTGGAGGGCGGCG
>JBPCTQ010000388.1:0-4486 GCA_051011595.1 Acidimicrobiales bacterium | reverse complement strand
ACCTGAGCGCACCACGGCCGGCCGATCACTTCGTGGACCTGGTCCACCTGCACGAGCGGGGGCGGGCCACACTCACTGATGAGATCGCCGCCCATCTCACCGCCGCACCCTGACCGTTCGCTCTCTTCCGTTCCCCCTCCGTTCTGGTAGTGCAGCGTCAGGCTCTGGGTGTCGTGGCACTACCAGTTGCCCAACTCTTCCGTTCTGGTAGTGCAGCGTCAGGCTCTGGGCGTCGTGGCACTACCAGTTGCCCGGCTCAGCTCGGCGTGGAGCTCGAACCGACCGCCACCGCGAGGATGACCACGATGGCCAGGATGCCCAGGATCACCAACACCGTGCCGATGATTCCCATGATCCGGCCGGCGTTGGCCTGGCCCCGGTTGGCCGGATCTCGGCGGCCGGCGTCGATGGCGCTGATCTCCTTCTGGCCCACGATCCACGCCACCGGCGCCAACAGGATCAGCACCCCGCACAACACCCCGCCAGCCAGCGACACGATGCCCAGGGTCATGGCCGTGCTCGCCTGGCTGGCCTCGGCGTAGTAGCGACCGGCGGGGAAGGCACCACCCGGAGGGGCACCCCACGGGTTGGGTGGCGCCGGTGGTGGTGGGGGAGGGATCTGTCCGGGCGGTGGGGGCGGCGTGCCGTCACCCGGGGGAGGTGAGAAGTCGGACACTGGTGAGTCAGAGCACGCGTTCGAGATGGCCGAGGCGCCAGCGCAGCAGCCACAACGAAACGAGCAACACGCCGTTGAAGACGATGAAGAGTTTGGTGAGCGACGCCGGCGGATCCCAGGTGATGACCCCGATCCGACGGCCCACCACCACGGCCCAGATGGCGGCCACCTGCACGACGATGAACCCGGCGGCCGGGTGGTAGTACCAGCTGTTGGCCAGATCACCCCGAAAGAACGACGCCGCCCCCCGCGTGAGCCCGCACCCGGGGCAGGCCCCGCCCGTGCAGTTGCGCCACGGGCAGATGCTGACGCCATCATCGGAGGGTTGCCACAACGCCAGCCCCAACGCCGCCCCCAACGGGGCCGCCAGCTTCGCCGCACCCACCCAACTCGGGCGACCTGATCCAGGCGTCACCGGTGGCGGAGCGGTGGGCGTCGGCGGAGGAGGAAGCGTCGACAGAACGGCCGACGAGGCGGTCATTGTCGGAGCATAGTCGTCGCCTGGCCCCGAGGTTGGACCTGGGTACCCGCTGCGATAGCGTGGTCCGCTGGCCCAGGCGGCCATTGTTGTCGTGTCCCCATCCTCGGGTGTCGACCAACACACATGTCTGCCGGCCGAGATTGTCCGTTCAGGAGGAACAGCCCTGCCCAAGCCGAAGGAAGACGCGATCGTTCTGGAGGGAACCGTCAAGGAGTCCCTCCCCAATGCCATGTTCCGGGTCGAACTCGAGAACGGGCACGAAGTGCTGGCCCACATTTCCGGGAAGATGCGTATGCATTACATCCGGATCCTGCCCGGCGATCTCGTCCAGGTCGAACTGACCCCCTACGACCTCCAGCGGGGTCGTATCACCTATCGGTACAAGTAAGCCGACGTTCCCCCTCCTCCCGTAAAGAGCACGATGAAGGTACGCACCAGCGTCAAAAAGATGTGTGACAACTGCCGGGTCATCCGGCGGAACGGTCGCGTGCGCGTCATCTGCACCAACCCCCGACACAAACAGAGGCAGGGTTAGATGGCACGCATCTCCGGTGTCGACATCCCCCGCGAGAAGCGGGTCGACGTCGCACTGACCTACATCTATGGCATCGGCCCCCGGATCTCCTCGGAGATCACCGCCGCCACCGAGATCGAGCCCGGTACCCGGGTTCGTGATCTCACCGACGAGGAAGTGGCCAAGGTCCGCACCTACGTCGACGCCAACGTGAAGGTCGAGGGTGATCTGCGCCGTGAGGTGTCCCAGGACATCAAACGCAAGATGGAGATCGGCTGTTATCAGGGCCTGCGCCATCGACGCGGCCTGCCGGTGCGGGGCCAGCGCACCCACACCAACGCTCGTACCCGCAAGGGTCCCAAGAAGACCGTTGCCGGCAAGAAGAAGGTCATGAAGTGAGCGGCGTGAATCGAACCGAGACTGAGATCAAGGTGATGAACTAGTCATGGCCAAACCAGCCGCCGGGGGCCGTCGTCCCCGCAAGAAGGAACGCAAGAACGTCACCCACGGGGTGGCGCACATCAAGAGTTCGTTCAACAACACGATCATCACCATCAGCGACCAGCAGGGCAACGCGCTGTCGTGGGCTTCGGCCGGCAACGTGGGGTTCAAGGGTTCGCGCAAGAGCACGCCCTACGCCGCCCAGATGGCCGCCGAGCAGGCCGCCCGCAAGGCCATGGAGCACGGTGTGCGCAAGGTCGACGTGGTGGTGCGGGGTCCGGGTTCGGGCCGCGAGACCGCCATCCGGTCGATCCAGAACGCCGGCATCGAGGTCACGGGCATCAAGGATGTGACCCCGGTTCCGCACAACGGCTGCCGGCCGCCCAAGCGGCGGAGGGTCTGACATGTCTCGTTACACCGGCCCCCGGGCCCGCGTTTCTCGCCGTCTGGGCACCAACATCTGGGGCACCAAAGGTGAAACCGTCGCTCTCGACAAGCGTCCGTACCCGCCCGGCGAACACGGTCGCACCCGGCGCCGCGGCAATGTGTCCGAGTACCTCCTGCAGCTCCAAGAGAAGCAGAAGGCCCGGTTCAGTTACGGCCTCTCCGAGAAGCAGTTCCGCAACCTCTACGCCGAAGCCAACCGACGCGAAGGTGTCACCGGCGAGAACATGCTGCGCTACCTCGAGCTGCGTCTCGACAACGTGGTGTACCGCGCCGGCTGGGCGGCCACCCGCCCGCAGGCCCGCCAATTCGTGAACCACGGCCACGTCGACGTGAACGGTCGGCGGGTCAACGTTCCCAGCTATCGGGTCCGACAGGGCGACATCATCACCATGCGTGAGAAGTCCCGCACCATCGTGCCCGTGCAATGGAACCGGGACGTGCTCGATCGCACGCCTCCGGGCTGGCTCGAGACCGGTGACGACGGCTGGGCCGCCACCGTGCGCGAGCTGCCGGCCCGAGAGCAGATCGACGTCCCCGTTCGCGAGCAGCTCATCGTCGAGCTGTACTCCAAGTAGATCCTGTAAACATCCCGGCCCACCGGTCGGGAATCGCCTTCGAAATCCGAGGAGCAACACATGCTGGTCATTCAGCGCCCGACGGTCGAAGCGGTTGGAGAAGCCGACGGCAATCTTCAACGATTCGCCATCGGCCCACTCGAACCAGGCTTCGGCTACACGCTGGGGAACTCCCTGCGTCGCACCCTGTTGTCGTCGATCCCCGGCGCCGCCATCACCCAGATTCGTTTCGACGATGCGCTGCACGAGTTCGACACCATTCCGGGCACCGTGCAAGACGTCACCGACGTCGTGCTCTCGCTCAAGGACCTGGTGCTGCGCTGTCACAGCGATGAGCCGGTGACCCTGCGCCTCGACGCCCGGGGCCCGGCCGACGTCACCGCCGCCGACATCCAGAGCCACGCCGAGGTCGAGGTGCTCAACCCCGATCTGCCGCTGGCTTCGCTGACCGGCAAGGGCCGCTTGGCCGCCGACATCACCGTCGAGCGCGGTCGCGGGTACGTGTCGGCCGACCGCAACAACACCAGCAACACCATCGGTGTGATCCCGATCGACTCGATCTTCTCGCCCGTTCGCCGGGTGGCCTACGACGTCGAACCCACCCGGGTCGAGATGTCGAGCGACTTCGACAAGGTCATTCTCGAAATCGAGACCGACGGCTCCATCTCACCCCAGGAAGCCCTGGCATCGGCCGGTGCCACCCTGCGGTCGCTGGTGCAGTTGGTCGAAGAGATGAGCGACGAGCCCCAAGGCCTCGAGCTCGGTGAGGTCGGTCCGGTTCCCAGCGGATCCCCCGACCTCGATCTCCCCATCGAAGACCTCGAGCTGTCCGAGCGTCCCCGGAACTGCCTCAAGCGGGCCCAGGTCAACTCGGTCGGCGAGCTGTTGGAGAAGAGCGAAGACGACCTCTTGGCCATCACCAACTTCGGGCAGAAGTCGCTCGACGAAGTCATCGCCAAGCTCGACGAGCGAGGCCTGTCCCTGCGCGGTCGGGACTGAGCCATGCCCGCACGTCCGAAGAAGGGGCGCCGCTTCGGCGGTAGCTCCGCACATCAGAAGGCGATGATGGCCAACCTGGTCGCATCGCTCATCGCGGCCGAAGCGATCGTGACCACCGAGGCCAAGGCCAAAGCCATGCGTCCGGTGGCCGAAAAGATGATCACCAAGGCCAAGACCGGCGGCGTGCACAACCAGCGCCAGGTCGTGAAGTTCCTGCGTGACCGGGAGATGGCGTCGAAACTCTTCGACGAGATCGGCCCGCGTTACGCCGAACGACCGGGTGGGTACACCCGCATCCTGAAGATGGGTCCTCGCCCGGGCGACAACGCCCCCATGGCGCGCATCGAGTTGGT
>JBPCTQ010000387.1:0-9292 GCA_051011595.1 Acidimicrobiales bacterium | reverse complement strand
CGGTGTCGGGGTCGACGCCGGTGAGACCGGCTCGGTAGGCCCCGATCGCCCGGTCGGCCACATTCTCGACCGACTCGCCGCCGGCGACAGCTCGATCATCGAGCCACGACACCAGGTCGGCGCGGAGGGGGACTGCCGGACGTCCCCATGACAGCTGCAACCAGATCAGCCCCTGCAGTACCACGATGATGGCCAGCAGGCCGAACAGATCCCATTCGCCCGACGCGGCGGCGTCCGCCAGGCCCACCACGACCACCACGGCGGTGGCCGCCAACAGCAGCCGACTCCTGATATTTGGCGTCATCGCAGTCCTCCCGGTGGCCCTCAACTGTGCAACCCTCGCAGGGGGCTCGATAGGGACCTTGGTCGGGGAGCCGATCCGGCGTATTGGCGGGTGCCTTGCTAGAAACGGAACTCCAGTGATGTCCGGGAGGACCAGTGACCGACCAGACCGAACCCATTCATGGCTGCATCGACCAGTGGCATGAGCAGCTGCGGGGCCGGCTCGAGGGCGGGCTCGACGCCATCCTCCATCCCGATTGTGTGTTCTGGTCGCCCATCGTGTTCACCGCCCAGGAGGGTCGCGAGCTGACCAAGCTGTACCTGACCGCGGCCGGGGGCACGTTGGGGGGCGACGATGGTCCCGTCGACGAGTCGAAGCCGGCCTCGACGGGTGGGTTCGCCTACGTGACCGAGATCCTCCAAGGGCATCACGCGATGCTCGAATTCGAGACCACGGTGGAGGGGAAGTACGTGAATGGAGTCGACATCATCACGTGCGACGACGACGGTCTCATCACCGAGTTCAAGGTGATGATCAGGCCCTTGCAGGCCATCAACCTGGTGCACGAGCAGATGCGGGCGATGCTCGAGACACTCAACGGCTGAGGACTGATCGGATTCGGCCGTGGTCGCGCCGGAGGGTCAGGCCACCGCGCCGATGTCCCATCCCGTCGATGGTCGGAGGTTCGAGAATCGCTCGAACGCACCGATCAGGGTGCGAATCATCTCCGAGGCCTCCCGGCCGTCGATGTCACCCAACACCAGCGCGTAACGCTCGACCAGGTCGTCGAAGAGCTCGTCGTGGAACGAGGAGCCGGCCTCGGTGAGCACGACCAGGCGGCCCCGGCCGTCGTCTGGATCGGCCACCCGGTTGACCCGGCCGTCGGCTTCGAGGCGACCAAGGGTGGCGGTGAGACCACCGGACGTCTGCACGACCCAGTGGGCAATGGTGCTGGGGCTCACCGGTCGCTCGCCCGATCCGTGGCGCAGCATGGCCAGCACCCGGAACTCCGATGGAGAGACGCCGTGGCGTTTGCAGACATCGGTGACCAACGACTCGTTGAGCCGTTCGAGTCGGCCCAGGAACAACGCCAGGGTGGCGGTGTCGCCGGACATCAGGCGGCCGCGAGGGGGCGACCGGAGATGCCGGCGCGGTGTACGACCCGGCGTTCGGTGTAGTCGAACAAGGCGTAGTGCTGGGTGGCCCAGTTGTCCCAGATGACGACGTCGCCTTCGCTCCAGCGGTGGCGGTAGGTGAACTCGGGTCGGGTGACGTGGCGGATGAGGAAGGGGAGGATGGCGTCGGATTCGTCGGGCGGCAGATTGGAGATGCCCCGGGTGAAGATGCGGTTGACGAACAGGATCGGGGTGCCGGTGACGGGGTGGGCGACCACCACCGGATGTTCGGTGGAGCTGCCCGGCTCGATCTCGTGCAGGGCGCGGCGTTTGGCGAGTAGTTGTTTCATTCCGCCCGAGAGTGCCTCGTAGGCGCTCTGGCAGTTGGTGAAGAGGGTGTCGCCACCCACCGATGGGCACTCGCGCATGCACAGAACCGCACCCATCGGGACCTCGTCCCGCCAGGACGCGTCGCAGTGCCACTGGTCGGCCTTGTACCCGCCCTCGCTGTCGAACACCGTCAGCAGGGGTTCGTCGGGGTGGCCGGCGTTGTACGACTCGACCGGCTGGATCTCGCCGAACAGCCGACCGAGCGCCACCTGCTGGGCCGGTGTGGGGTACACCTGGCGCAAGGAGAGCACCTGATGGTCCCAGAGGGCCTGACGGAACCGGTCTTGGAGGGTGGGGTCGCCGAGCAGGGCATCGAGGTCGACGTCGATGTCGGCGCCGATGAGCCCGGATGCCGGTTGGATGCTGAGCGTGTCGGTTGCGGTCGGCATGAGAACTCCAGAAGGCTTGGCAAGTAGCTTTGTGGAAAGATATATTGCGGGAGCCGGTTTGGCAAGACCCGAGGAGTTCCGATGACGAACGACGAGACCGTCCAGCTGGAGGTCGGCGATCACATCGCCCGGGTCGTGCTGAATCGGCCCGAGAAACACAACGCCATCGATGGCTCGATGATGTCGGGCCTGGTCGATGCCGCGGCGGCCATTGCCGCGGATCGTTCCGTTCGGGTGGTGGTGTTGTCGGGTGCCGGGCCGTCGTTCTGTGCCGGCCTCGACTCGTCGAACTTCGCCGCCATGGTGAGCGGCGACCTCGCGGCCGACAACGATCGTGTGCAGGAGGCCTACGCCGACCGGTCTCCGCAGGGTGCCAATCGCGCCCAACAGGTGGGGTGGGCGTGGCACGAGCTCGAGGTGCCGGTGATCGCGGCCGTGCACGGAAACGCGCTGGGTGGTGGGTTCAACCTGGCCCTCGGGGCCGACATACGGGTGGTGGCCCCCGACGCCACCTTCGGTTTCGTCGAGGTCACGTGGGGTCTCATCCCCGACATGTCCGCCAGCCAGTCGCTCCGCCGGTTGGTGGGGGCCGAGCGGGCGAAGTACCTGATGATGACCGGGCGGCGTTTCTCGGGTGCCGAAGCCCTGCAGTGGGGTCTGGCCGCCGAGCTGGCCGACGATCCAACGGCACGGGCGTACCAGTTGGCGTCGGAGCTGACGGCCCACAATCCCGATGCGTTGCGAGCCGTGAAAGCAGTGATCGACGCGTCGATCGATCTCGACACCGCCGGGGGCCTCGACCTCGAGACGGTACGGTCCGGCGCCCTGCTCGGCAGCACCAACCAGGTCGAAGCGGTGATGGCCCGCCTCGAGGATCGCCCGGCCGAATTCGACTGACCGACCCCTGAGCGCGCTCCGCCTCCGATCAGGGGTGGCGCAGGAGCTGGTGGGCGGGCGAGAAGAGGCGACGCGACAACCCGATGGCCATCACCGTGGTGGTGGTGCTCACCGACCCGAGGATGAGGTACATCACCGCCACCTGCACCATCACCGCGTCGACCGGGTCGGCGCCGGCCAGGATGAGACCCACCATGGCGCCGGGCAGGAACACGATGCCCACCGCTTTGGTCCGTTCGATCTGGGGGACCAGCGCGTCTCGGATGGCCGACCGGAGCTGGGGTGCAAAGGCATCCGAGGATGAGAGGCCCAGGGCCAGGCGGGCCTCGATCTGGTCGGCCTGGTCGTGGCCTTCGGCCATGACCCGTCGGGCCGCCAGCACGGTGGCCGCCAACGAGTTGCCCACCACCATGCCGGCCAGTGGCACGATGGCCCGGCCGGTGGGTTCGAAGGCGCCGAAACCCAACAGCACACCCAGCGTGGCCAGCAAGGCCAGGCTGAATGCTCCGAGGGCCAACCCACGGACGCCGGGGATGTTGGGGGCGCGGCGGCCCACGGTCCAGGCCGCGAACAGCACCATCACCACCAGCCAGATCCAACTGAACACCAGCGGATCGTCCTCGTCGACCACCAGCCGCAGGGCGAAGCCCACCAACAGCAGCTGCACCAAGGCCTGGGCGGCGGCCACGATCACGTCGCGGGCGATACCCAGGTGCCGCACCAGCGAGATGATCACGGTGAGCGCCACCAGGATGCCCGACGCGGCCAGACCCCACACACCGATGTCGGTCTGGTCGACGGCCACGATCATTGGGGTTCTCCCGTGACGGCCTGGCGCACCCGGGCGTCATCGTGTGTGGTGAGGGCGGCCGGACCGCCGACGGCCAGCACGTGCCCGGCTTCGACCACGATCACGTGGTCGGCCAGTCGTTCGATCTGGGTTGTGTCGTGGGTGACCCAGACCCACCCGACTCGGGCGCGTAGCCCGAGGGCCAGGTCCTCGAGGTGTCGTCGAGCCTCGGCGTCGAGTGATGCCGTCGGCTCGTCGGCCAACACCACCTCGGGGTCGGTGGTGAGGGCGCGGGCCAGGCACAGACGTTGTGCCTCTCCGCCCGACAGGCGTTCGGCCGGGCGGTGCAACAGATCGCGGCCGAGCGCCACGTCGGCCAACCGAGCGACGGCCTGATCTTCGGTGAGGTCAGGCACCACGGTGCGCAGGTTGTCCAGCACCGAACCGGAGAACACGACCGGTCGTTGGAACACCATGGCCACCCGCCGGCGCAGCCCTTGTGGGTCGAGCGACGCCAGGTCGGCACCGCGCCAGCCGACGGTGCCGGTGGTGGCGTCGTCCAGTCGATTGAGCAGCCGCAGCAACGTGCTCTTGCCCGACCCCGATGGGCCGCACACCACGGTGATGCCCGTGTCCGGAATGGCCACGGTGATGCCGTCGAGCACGGCGACCCCGTCGCGAACGACGGCGACACCATCGAGGTCGAATCCGGTTGTTCCGGCCACGGCGGGACCGTAGTCCCACCGTGGTCAGGGTGTGGTGTCGGTGAGCTCGGTGAGCGAGACGATCAGACCGCGGTCACCCTGCGTCGAGTCGAAGACCGACAGCCGGAACGCGTCGTTGACGTCGGTCTTGCCTGGGGCGATCGACGAGAAAGGCATACCGGGAATGGAGAACTGGCTCTGCTGCTCGGCGGCCGCCAAGAACGTCTCGGGCGTGAGGTCGGCGCCGGCGGCGGTGGCCACCAGCTCGAAGAGCCGAACCCGCCGACAGTAGGCCTGGATGGAGTTGTACCACTGCTCGTCGCCCTCCTCGTGGGCGCTGGGATCCTTGAACTCCACGTCGGGATAGGCGGCGGCGATGATCTCGCGGCACTCGGTCACCGACTCGTGGTTCCAGAGCTCATCACCCGACAGGGCGTTGATGGTGATGGCCCCTTCGGCGGCGGCCGGCTCGACCGACTCGCCCAGGCTGGCCAGCTCGCCCGAGTCGAGCACCAGCAGTTGCACATCGAGGTCGTTGGTGGTGAGACCACGAACGGTGCTGGTGATGCTGGCCATGCCGAGCACGGTGTCGGCCTCGACCTGTTCGAGTTGTTCGGCGATGACCGCCCAGTTGCTGTCCTCGTTGGGAATGTCACCACTGGTGGCGTCCTGGAAGATCACGTCGACCGGGTCGATCCCGTTGTCGCGAAGGATGTCGGCCACCGTCTCCATGTCGGACTCGGCCTGACGACCGGCCACGATGGCCACCTTGCTCGATTCGGTGAGGTACCCCTCGTCGAGGAGCAATTTGACGAACACGTCGGTACGGCGCGGTCGGAGTGACCCGTCGAACAGCCACGGCGCATTGGACTGGGCCAGCCGCTCGGCGTCCTGAACGCCGCCGACCAGGATGGTGGACTGCGTGCCAGGGATACAGACGTTGGACGGCTCGGCCGGACCCACGAAGCCGCCGAGCACGGCGAACACTTCGTTGTCCTCGGTCATCTCGATGCACGCTCGTTCGGCTTCGGTGTTCTCGATGGGGTTGTAGAACGTGTACACGGGGTCGATCATGCGGCCGTTGATGCCGCCCCGGGTGTTGAGCTCGTCGAAGAAGGCTTGGTACACACCCTGCTGATCGCCCCAGCCCTGGGGTGAGAAGTTGTTCTCGGTCAGGTAGCCGAAGTCGAGCATCGAGACACCCAGCTTGATGGTGTCGGCGGTGACACCTCGCGACGACGCAGTCAGCTCCATGGGTTCGGTGGTGGCCGACCCGGCCGTGGTGGACGGTGCATCGCCACCGGTGGTCGACGGTGCATCGGCGTCGGTGGTGGCCGCCCCGCCCGCTGCGGTCGTGGTGGTGTCACCGTCGGTCGAGGTCTCGTCGTCACTACTGGTGCAGGACACGGCCAGGACGGCCAGTGCCCCGAGCACGGCGACGGCCAGCCGCCGGCGCGGTCGAGAACGGGCGGAGTGAAGCATCTGACCCCCAGGCATGATGCGAACGAACGTCTCGGCGAGACGTCTCCAGTTCACCACACGCGGTGGAGCAGCGGAATTCAGCCCGTCACCTCCGGGCGGCACACTCCGTTATCGGCAAGGATGAATGTCCATGTCGATCGACTGGGTGACCCTGACGATGGGCCTCGCCGGCGGCCTGGCCCTCTTCCTCATCGGCATGAACGAGGTCACCCGGGCCCTCAAGGCCCTCGGTGACGAGCGGCTCCGGTGGGCACTTGCGCGCCTTTCGTCGAATCGGGTGCTGGGGGCCACGACCGGGGCGGCGGTCACCGCCGTGATCCAGTCTTCCTCGGTCACCACCGTGCTCACCGTGGGATTCGTGTCCGCGGGGCTCTTGTCGTTGTGGCAGTCGGCCAGTGTGGTGATCGGAGCCAACCTGGGCACGACCGTCACCGCCCAGGTCATCGCCCTCGACATCACCGACTACGCACTCGGGATGCTCGCCGGCGGGGCGCTGGTCGCGGTTGCGGCCCGCCGCCAACAGCTCCGTCAGCTGGGGCGCGCCTTCGCCGGGATCGGGGTGGTGTTCCTGGGGATGGAGACGATGAGCGACGCCATGGTGCCGCTCGGCAGCTATGAGCCCTTCCTGGACTTGGTCTCGGACACCTCGAACCCGTTCACCGCGCTGCTCATCGGTGCAGTCTTCACGGCCATGGTGCAATCATCGAGTGCCACCACCGGCATCGTCGTGGTGATGGCGGCCGACGGACTGCTCGATCTCGAAACCGGGATCGCCATCATTCTCGGGGCCAACATCGGCACGTGTGTCACCGCGGTGCTGGCCGCCCTCGGGAAGGGATCCGAGGCCATGCGCACGGCGGCTGTGCACGTCACCGTCAACACCGTGGGTGCGCTCGTCTGGGTCCTGCTCATCGATCAGCTGGCCGACTTCGTGCTGTGGTTCACCGCTGATACAGCCGATGCAGTACCCCGCCAGATCGCCAACGCCCACACCGTCTTCAATCTGGTCAACACCGTTGTCTTCCTGACTCTCATGGTGCCACTGGTGCGTTTCGTGGAATGGGTGGTGCCCGATCGGATGGGGGCGAGCCCTTCCGAACACCAAGCCGCGTTCCTCGACGAAGACCTGTTGGGCACACCGGTTCTGGCCCTCGAGGTGACCCGCAAAGAGCTCATACGCCTGGGGACGAGGGTTCGCCGTCTGCTCGACGACGCCGTACCGGCCGCCCTCAACGGTCGCCGTAGTGACCTCGATGAACTGAAGGAGCGGGAGGCCGAGGTCGACTCGCTGCACGCCGAGATCGTGGCCTACCTGGCCGAAGTCGGCCGCGGGCCGATCGGCGAACGACAGCGCGATCACCTGTTGGCCCTGCTGCTCACGGCCAACCTGCTCGAGCAGCTGGCCGACAACATCGAGACCAACGTGGTGGGCAAGGGGTATCAGCGGCTCGAGGACATGGTCGAGGTGAGCGCCAGCTCGGCCTCTCGAATCGAAGATCTGCATCGGGCGGCTGTCACCGCCCTCGATCTGGCGCTGGAAGCGCTGGGTGATCCCGGTAGCGACGCGGCTCGGCGGGTCAGGAGCACCAAACAGGATTTCCGCGACCTCGAACATGCCGCCACCGAACACCTGGCCGCACGGCTGGCCGCCCCCGAGCCGGCCCGGGTCGAGGCCTACTCGCTCGAGATCGAGCTGGTCGACGCCCTGCGGAGCGTGCACCGCAGCTGTCGTCGTATCGCCCGCTCGGTCCAGGTGCTGGAACCAGGCTCCGGGGAGTCGTCGACCCGGTCTGGTTCGGGATGATCACCTCGTCGTTTGCCGTGCGGCCCTCTCACCGACGACCATCGAGAACATGGCGACAGTGACGGTCGAGGTCAGAGAACCAGGGCGTACCCCCCTGACCATTCTCCTCGACGGTCCGTTGGTGATCGGTCGCGAGTGTGACGGGTTGCTGCTCACCGACACCCAGATCAGTCGCCGGCACCTCGAGCTGCGACCAGTCAGGGACGGGTTGGAGGTCACCGATCTGGGGAGCACCAACGGCACTTTCATCGGCCAGGAACGGATGGAAGGCAGCCGCCGGGTCGAGGTCACCGACGAAGTGCGTCTGGGCAATGTGGTGATCCGTCTCCTCGACAAGACGGAGCAACCGGCCGCGGCCGCCGGCACCACTCTTTCGACCGACGGGGCCCGAACGTCGATTCACACGGTGGCCGAGCTGGTGACCGCCAACCGGCCCGTGGTCGCCGATGGTGAGCACCGTCACGGCACCATCACCATCGTGTTCAGTGACATCGAGGACTCCACCGCTCGTATGAACCAGGTCGGTGATGAGCGCTGGTTCGATCTGCTCGGTGGCCACAACGACCTGGTCCGGAGTGCGGTGGGCCGCTACGGGGGCACCGAGGTGAAGAACCAGGGCGACGGTTTCATGCTGACCTTCCCCTCGGCGCGACGGGCGCTGCAGGCCATGGCCCATGTGCAACGTTCACTCCTGGCCGAGGCGACCGCCGAACCCGACCGGGCCATCCGTGTACGGATGGGTATGCACACGGGCGAGGTGATCGTCGACGACGACGGCGACATGTTCGGCCAACACGTCAACCTGGCGGCCCGAATCGGTGCGCAGGCTGAGGGTGGGGAGATCCTGGTGAGTGCCCTCACCCGGGCCATCCTCGAGACGCGTCGCGAGTTCGAGTTCGACAGCCCCCGAATCGAAGACCTCAAGGGGCTGTCGGGAACCCACACCCTTCATCCGGTGCGGTGGGAGTCGATCCCCCACGACTGATCGCCGCCGATGTGCGTTCAGTCGAGCAGGGCGGCCAGGTCGACGGCGAACAGGATCACCAACAACACGATGACGCTCACATTGAGGACCGTCATCGGCCATTTCCATCGATGATCGGCCTTCCAGAACCGCTTGATGGACAAGACGTTGAACACGATGGCCACCACCCCGACCACGATCCCGCTGCCCGAGGTGACCCCGCTGGCCACCCCGATGATGGGGGCCACGAACGGGAAGATCACATAGGTGAGCGTGCACCGCACGGCCGAGACCAGGATCGACGTCGAGAACGTGCGCTGGGCCTGTTCGTCGGAGTCGGCGGTGGGTTCTGCCGGTGCGGCGAGGGATTGGTCGGTCATGGGGTCACAGCTGCAGCGACTTGGTCTGGAGGAACTCGTCGATGCCGTAGGGGCCATTCTCGCGTCCGTAGCCCGACTGCTTGTAACCACCGAA
>JBPCTQ010000386.1:0-20793 GCA_051011595.1 Acidimicrobiales bacterium | reverse complement strand
TGACTGCCTCACTCTTGCCGTTTCCCAGCCCCACGTCGCCGGCTGATCGGTCAGCGTTCCAAGCCCGCCGATGCCCTGTGCCGAACCCCGCTCCGGCTCGTCGACTGCTCCCTCGGTCATGACTGCCTCATCCGCGTTCGGCGCGTTTGCGGGCGAGGTTGCGGAGGCGGAGGGCGTTGAGCTTGATGAAGCCCTCGGCATCGGCCTGGTCGTATGCGCCGTCGTCCTCCTCGAACGTCGCGATCTTCTCGTCGAACAGCGAATCATCGGACTTGCGGCCGGCGATGTCGACGTTGCCCTTGTAGAGGCGCACCCGGACGAGGCCGTTGACATGCTCTTGGCTGTGATCGATGGCCACCTGGAGCATCTCGCGTTCGGGGCTCCACCAGTACCCGTTGTAGATCAGTTCGGCGTAACGAGGCATGAGCTCGTCCTTGAGGTGAGCCACCTCACGATCGAGGGTGATCGACTCGATGGCCCGGTGGGCCCGCAACATGATCGTGCCCCCCGGTGTCTCGTACGCCCCCCGGGACTTCATGCCCACGTACCGGTTCTCGACGATGTCGAGGCGGCCCACACCATTGGCCCCACCCACCTCGTTGAGCAGGGTCAACACCGAAGCCGGGCTCAGCTCCACAGCATCGACGGCCACGATGTCGCCCTGCCGATAGGTGAGGTCGAGGTACGTGGCCTCGTTGGGTGCATGTTCGGGGCTGACCGACCACCGCCACATCTCAGCGGGTGGTTCGGTGAAGGGATCCTCGAGCGGGCCGCCTTCGTAGGAGATGTGCAACAGGTTGGCGTCCATCGAGAACGGCGACTTGGTGCCCCGCTTCATCTCGATGGGGATGTCGTGTTCGGCCGCGTAGGCCATCAACGACTCTCGCGACCCCAGATCCCATTCCCGCCACGGGGCGATCACGGTGATGTCGGGGGCCAGCGCATAGGCCCCCAACTCGAATCGCACCTGGTCGTTGCCCTTGCCGGTGGCGCCGTGGCTGATGGCATCGGCCCCCGACGCGGCGGCGATCTCGACCAACCGTTTGGCGATGAGGGGCCGGGCAATCGACGTACCGAGCAGGTACTCGCCTTCGTAGACGGCGTTGGCCCGGAACATCGGATACACGTAGTCGGCCACGAACTCTTCGCGGAGATCTTCGATGTGGATGTCGGATTCGGGCACACCCATCTGCACGGCCTTCACCCGCGCCGGTTCGACCTCCTCGCCCTGACCCAGGTCGGCGGTGAAGGTGATGACCTCGCACTGATAGGTCTGCTGCAGCCAGCGCAGGATGATCGACGTGTCGAGGCCTCCGCTGTACGCCAGGACCACCTTGTCGACCTGTCGTTGTTTGTCGGTCATGTCAGTCCAATCCGGCCAGCTGGCGGAGCCGACCTTCGAGTTCGGAACCGCTGGTGCGGTCGTCGGCCACCACCATCAAGGTGTCGTCGCCGGCCACGGTGCCCAGGACACCGGCGACAGACGCTAGGTCGAGGGCCGAGGCCACCACGTGGGCCGACCCCGGGGGTGTACGCAGCATCACGATGTTGCCCGAGCTCTGCACGTTGGCCACCCATTCACCCAACACCCGGCGAAGATGATCTTCGGGAAGCACCTGGTCCACCGCCAGCTCGGGAATCGCATAGGCGGTCTCGCCGCCGGGCATCCGAACCTTGATGGCGCCCAACTCCTCGAGGTCGCGCGACGCAGTGGCTTGAGTGGCATCCACTCCATCGGCAGCCAACAGCTCCACCAGGTGGGCCTGGCTGGTGACGGCCTTCTCACCGAGCAGCCGGGTGATGAGGTGTTGTCGTTGTCGTTTGGTGGCCATGGCTAGTGCTCGATCAGCCAGGACAGCAGGCCCCGAGCGGCGTGCATACGGTTCTCGGCCTGCGCCCACACCCGGCTGCGGTCGCCGTCGATCACCGAGGCCGACACCTCCTCACCTCGATGAGCGGGCAGGCAGTGGAGGAACACGGCATGGTCGGCGGCCTGACCCATGACCGAATCGTCGACGGTGAACCCCTCGAAGTCACGCCGTCGCTGTTCGGCCTCGGCCTCCTGGCCCATGGAGGTCCACACGTCGGTGTACACCGCGTCACAACCGACCACCGCTTCTTCGGGCCGATCGACGGTGAGCACCTCGATACCGGCAGCCAGCAACCGATCGGTGTCGGTTTCGTCGAATCCGTAGCTCGGCGGGGCGGCGACCCGCACGGTCATACCCACGGCACCGGCGGCCAGGGCCAGCGAGCGGGTGACGTTGTTGGCATCGCCGACATAGGCGATCGAACGATTGTCGAGCGACCCGAACTCCTGACGCAGGGTTAGCAGATCGGCCAGTGCTTGCATCGGGTGGGCGGCGTCGGACAACAGGTTCACGATGGGAACCTGTTCGACCGCGGCCATACGTTCGACGGTCTCGTGTTCGAAC
Source organism: Acidimicrobiales bacterium (assembly GCA_051011595.1). Classification (GTDB taxonomy): domain Bacteria; phylum Actinomycetota; class Acidimicrobiia; order Acidimicrobiales; family SHLQ01; genus JAOUEE01. The sequence goes on along the minus strand of JBPCTQ010000386.1, from coordinate 18,358 downwards.
ACCCTGGCCGCGACCACGGCGTGGTAACGAGCCAGCGTGTGGGTGATGTCTTCCACCGTCTCTCGGGTGTCGAGACCGACCTCGGCACCCTGGATGTACACCGGATGCCCACCCAATTGGAACACCGCCATCTCCATGGAGTTGCGGGTGCGGGTGGAGGGCTTGGCGAACACCAGGGCCACTCCCTGCCCGGCCAGCGCAGGCGGCAGGTCGGTCCGGCCCGACCGCTCCAAGACCTCGAGCAGCTCGTCGGCCGAGAGGTCGTCGATCTCGAGCAGGTGCCTCATGTGGCCTCCCCGATGGCCGCGCCGAGGATGGTGACGGCCTCGACCATGTGATCGGTGCTCACGGTGAGCGGCGGCGCCACCCGGATGCTGTTGTCACCCATGGCATTGACGATCAGTCCCGCCTGTAGGCACGCCCGGCCCACGGCCTGGGCCACCGGCTGGTCGAGCTCGATGGCCAACAGCAGGCCCAGACCTCGCACCGACGTCACGTGGTCGAGCGCAGCGAGGCGATCGCGCAGGAACATTCCGCCCTCCCGGGCCAACGACGGCGCGTCGAGTTCGATCATGGTGTCGAGGGTGGCGCGGGCGGCAGCCAACGCCAGCGGCTGACCGGCGAACGTGCTGCCGTGGTCGCCGGCGCTGAATGCCGACGCCACCTCGGTTCGGGCCCACACCGCACCAACCGGCATGCCGTTGCCCAGCGCCTTGGCCATGGTGACGATGTCGGGTTCGATCCCGAAGTGCTGGAAACCGAACCACTCACCCGTGCGGGCCAACCCACACTGCACCTCGTCGAGGATGAGGAGGATCCCCCGCTCGTCGCACAACTGCCGGATGGAGCCGAAGAAGTCGATGGTCGCCTCGTTGACTCCCCCTTCACCCTGGAGCGGCTCGAGCAGGATGGCCCCAACCGTGGGGTCGAGGGCGGCGGCAAAGGCGTCGGCGTCGTTCCAGGCCGCATGGCGGTAGCCCTCGGGAAGCGGTTCGAACGGCTCGTGTTTCTCCGGTTGTCCGGTGGCGGCCAAGGTGGCCATGGTGCGGCCGTGGAAGGAACGAAACGCCGACAACACCACGTGGCGGCCGCGCCCGTGATACTTGCGGGCCAACTTCAGGGCACCTTCGTTGGCCTCGGCGCCCGAGTTCTGGAACAGAACCTGACCACCAACCGTGGCCGGAGCCGACGGGTCACGGCCGGTGACGAGTGCGTCGAGCGTGCGGGCCACCGGCGCCTGGTGTTCGTTGGCGAACAGGTTGGACGTGTGCTGCAAGGTGAGGGCCTGATCGGCCACGGCCCGAGCGACACCAGGATGGCTGTGACCCAACGACACCACCGCCAGCCCGGTGAGGAAGTCCAAGTAACGTTTGCCCGCTCGATCCCACAGCTCGGTGCCTTCCCCGCGCACGAACATCACCGGCGGTGCGCCGTAGTTGGGCATGAGCGGACACGGCGCGACGTCGTCGCCCATGGCCTCGGTATGGCTCATGTCACTGCCTCTTGGGTGATCATGGTGCCGATACCGGAGTCGGTGAACAGCTCCAGCAACAACACATGGGGAACTCGGCCGTCGAGCAGATGGGCACTGCGGGCCCCTGCTTCGACCGCCCCGATGCAGGCCTCGACCTTGGGAATCATGCCGCCGCCGATGGTGCCGTCGGCGACCATCGCCCGCAGCTCATCGACCGAGGCGCGGGCCACGATCGACGCCGGGTCGTCGACATCGATCAACAGACCCGGCACATCGGTCAGGTACACCGCCTTCTCGGCGCCCAGGGCGCCGGCCAGAGCGCCGGCCACGGTGTCGGCGTTGATGTTGTAGGCCTGACCCGACTCATCGGCACCGATGGTGGACACCACCGGGATCATGTCCTCGGCCAGCAGGCGCTCGACGATGCCGGGCCGGACCTCGGCCACGTCACCCACGAACCCCAGGTCGGGGTGGCGGGCAGTGGCTCGGATGAGACCGCCGTCCTCTCCTGAGAGCCCAACGGCGTGGGCACCATGCACATTGATCGAGCCCACGATGTCTCGTCCCACCTTGCCGACGAGCACCATGCGGGCCACATCGAGGGTCTCGGCGTCGGTGACCCGGAGCCCGTCGCGGAACTCCGACTCCTTGCCCAGCCGGGTCAGCAGGTCACCGATCTGTGGGCCACCACCGTGGACCACCACCGGCTTGATCCCGACCGACCGCAGCAAAACCACATCCTCGGCGAAGCTCTCCGACAACGCGGGGTCGACCATGGCGTTGCCGCCGAACTTGATGACCACCGTGGTCCCGCGGAAGGTCTGGATGTACGGCAGTGCCTCGATGAGCGCACGGGTGCGCCGTTCGGGCTCGAATCCCCGGTCGGTGCTCACGGGAACAACCCGGCGACGCTCAGACCGCTGGCCTCTTCGAGACCCAGGGCCAGATTGGCGCACTGCACGGCCTGGCCCGAGGCTCCCTTCACCAGGTTGTCGAGGGCACCGATGACCACCACCCAGCCGGTCCGCTCGTCGAAGCGAGCAGTGACATGGGCACTGTTGGACCCCAGGGTGGCTTTGGTTGACGGCGAGCCATCGGTGACGTGCACGAAACATTCGTCGCCGTAGGCCGTCCGCAGGCAGTCGAGCAGCTCGTCGGTGGAGGTGGCACCGGTGGGCCGCCCGTAACAGGTGGCCAGGATGCCGCGGTTCATGGGCGCCAGGTGGGGGGTGAACAGCACCTGGGTGTCGACGCCGGCATGGCGGGAGATGGCCATCTCGATCTCGGGCGTGTGCCGATGATCCAACAGCCCGTAGGCCGTGAAGTCCTCGTCGACGGCACAGAAGGTGGTGTTCTCCTTCGGCGGCCGGCCCGCGCCGCTGACCCCGCTGGCCGCATCGACGACGATGCCGGTCGATTCCACCAGGCCGGCCTTCAGCACCGGAGCCAACGCCAGGCTGGCAGTGGTCACGTAGCAGCCCGGTGCGGCGATCAGTTCGGCGCCCACGATGTCGGGGCGAAAGAACTCCGGCAGCCCGAACACGAAATCGCCCAGCAGCTCCGGGGCCCGGTGGGCTTCGCCGTACCACTCGGGGTACAGGGTGGCGTCGGGCAGCCGGAAGTCGGCCGCCAGGTCGACCACGTGGCCGACCCGACCCCGGATCTCGGGCACGATGTCCTGGCTGGCCCCATGGGGCAGACCCAGGAACACCAGGTCGAGGTCGTCGACCAGACCGGGGTCATAGGTTTCGAACCGAGTGTCGCCGTGGATCGGGGCCAGGCTCGGATAGAGATCGCCGATACGGCTTCCGGCCTGGGTGGCGCCGGTGGCCACCGTGAGCTCGAAGTGGGGATGACCGGCGATGAGGCGCAACAGTTCGGCTCCGGTGAACCCCGATGCCCCGATGATCCCGACGGTCTTCTTCATTCGCAGAACTATACGGTGCGCTGAATTAGTATGCAACCACCGAGTTGACGCTCAGGCATCACTCGCCACCACGGCTTTGCCGTAGGTCTTGCGGTCGGCCAGTGCCTGCAGGGCCACGGCCCCCTCGTCAAACGAGAAGGGCGGGTACAGCAACGGGTCGACTTCACCGGTGCCCGCCAGTTCGAGCACCGAGCGCATCTGCCGATCGAGCGACCCGGGGTCGCGGCCGAGCGACGCCCCCCAGTGCACCCCGACCAGGCTGTAGTTCTTCAACAGCACGTGATTGGCCGGAACCTCGGGAATACCCTGCACGAAGCCGATGACCAACAGGCGACCGTCCCAGCCCATACACCGCCGCACCCGGTGCAACACGTCGCCTCCGACCGGGTCGTAGGCCACATCGACGCCACCACCACTGAGATCGCGCACGGTGTCGACGAAGTCCTCGGTCTGGTGATGGTCGATCACATGGTCGGCGCCGAGCGCACGGCAGTGCTCCACCTTCTCGGAGCCACCGGCGACGGCGATGACCGTCGCCCCGGCGGCCTTACCCAGCTGAATCGCCGCGGAGCCCACCCCTCCGGCGGCGCCGGTGACGAGCAACGACTCGCCGGCCTGGAGGTGAGCCCGGTCGTGTAGGGCGAACCATGTGGTGCCGTAGTTGACGGGGATTGCGGCGGCTTTGGTGGCAGCCAGTCCGTCGGGCAACGGCCACACCGAGCCGGCGGCCACGGCCGCCTGCTCCTCGAGGCCGCCTCCCATGGCCATCACTCGTTGGCCCACCTCGAGGCCCTCGACCCCTTCACCCAACTCGGCAATGACACCGGCTGACTCACCGCCCGGGGTGTACGGGAACGTGGTCTTGACCTGGTACTCGCCGCGACACATCAACACATTGGGGAACGACAGACCCACCGCCTCGATGTCGAGCAGCACTTGGCCCGCTCGGGGCGTTGGTGGTTCGACGTCGGCCAGATTCAGCCGGTCGACGGGTTCTCCGAGTTCGTTCAGTTGCCAGGCGCGCACGACCCCGACCCTACCGGAGCAGGGGTCGGGGTCGTTGCCTGTGATCCGTCAGCCGGCCGACGGCGGTGGAGGCGGTGGCGGCACCGCTCGGGTGTCGTCGGCCGCCTCGTCGGTGCCGGTGCTGGCGAAGACCGCGCCGAGCGCCGCCACCGAACTGAGCACGCCGCTGGATTCGAGGGGCAAGAAGATCTTGGTGGCTCGGCCGTCGGCCACCGTGCCCAAGGTCTCGAGGTACTTGATGGCCAACAGATCCGGAGTGGGATCACCGGTGTGGATGGCACCGAAGACACGTTCGATACTACGCCCCTCACCCTCGGCCACGGTCTCGAGCTGGTAGCGCTCGGCATCGGCCAGGCGCTCGATGGCCTCGGCCTGACCGGTGGCCTCGAGTACCTGCTTCTCCTTCACACCCTCGGCCTTGAGGATGGCCGAGCGCTTCTCACCCTCGGCTTCGGTGACGACGGCTCGACGCAGGCGTTCGGCCTTCATCTGCCGGTGCATGGCGTCGGTGACGTCTGGTGGCGGCTCGATGCGCTGGATCTCGACCCGCACCACCCTGGTCCCCCACTTGTCGGTGGCGTCGTCGAGGATCTGGCGGAGCTTGGAGTTGATGATCTCGCGAGAGGTCAGCGCAGAGTCGAGATCGAGGTCGCCCACGACGTTCCTGAGGTTGGTCTGGGCCAACTTGGTGATGGCCAGGATGAAGTTGCCGACGTTGTAGACGAGTTTCACCGGATCGGTGGCCTCGTAGTAGATGACGGCATCGACGGTGACCACCACGTTGTCCTTGGTGATCACTTCCTGGGGGGGCACGTCGATCACCTGCTCGCGCATGTCGACCTTCGTCATTCGTTTGACGAAGGGCATCACCCAGCGCAGGCCCGAGTCGACGGTGCGCTGATACTTGCCCAGCATCTCGATCAGGCCCTTCTCGTAGGGCCGCACGATCCGCAGACCGATGAAGACGATGACGATCAGAGCAATCGCCACCACCGCGAACAACGCAATGAGCGCTTCCATGTTTCTCCTTCTTATTCGACTTCGAGATGGGGTTCGACGACGAGGCGGGTACCGCGAACTTCCACGACCTGGACTGTGACGCCTTCACCGATGGGAGGACCCTCAGTGGTGGCCCGCCACTCTTCGCCACCGATACGGACCATGCCGACGTTCTCGTGACGATCGACGGTCTGCAGGACGACGCCGATGCGGCCGCTCCACCGGTTGGCGCCGACCTGGGCTTGGGGCACCATGTCCTGGGTCTTCAGGAATCGCTGAACCACGGCGAACGACAGCGCACTGGCGCCGAAGAATGCGAACCACTGCGACAAGATGTTGACATCGAGCCACGCCAGCACGGCGGCGGCCGCCATACCCACACCGAAAGGCAACAAGAAGAAGCCGGCGGTGGCGATCTCGGCCAACGACAGCACCACCGCGCCGATGGTCCACACCCAGCGCCACGCCTCGTTGTCCTCGCTCGACCCGGCATCGACAGGAATGAAGATGAGGGCCAGCACCAGGGCCACGATGCCGATTCCCGACAGCACCATGGTGCGACGGAGGCTGGCGTCCTGGGGTTCGTTGTTGTTGTCCACTGACCTCTCCTCGGTGACCACGCCACGGCGCTCGGCAGCCCATGACTCGGCGAATCCACTGACATCGGCGCCGACCACGGCGTCGACCTGACGGCCGTCGGCCTCGATGGCGCGCAGATGCTCGTCGAGCTCCTGGCGCATCTCGTCGACCGCCGAAGCCGGCACCCCGGTGCTCGCCCAGTAACGCACGCAGTCCTCGAGGGTCCGCACTCGATCACTCACGACTCAGATCCTCCTACCTCGTCGGCCCCATCGGGGGGACGCACCACGATTGGTGCCACGGAGCCGTCCAACACGGCATCGACGCTGCGAGACAACGCACGCCAGTCGTCGCGCCAATCGGCCAGCGCCGATGTTCCGGCGTCGGCCACGCGGTAGTACTTGCGTGCCGGTCCCTCTGACGAAGACACCAGATATCCCTCGATGAGCCCCCGTCGTTGGAGACGACTGAGCAAGGGATAGATGCTGCCTTCACTGGCCAGGGTGAGGCCCCGTTCGTCGAGTTTTCGCACCATTTCGTAGCCATAACTCGGCTCTTCGGCGATCACCGACAACAAACACATGTCGAGCACACCCTTGAGGAGCTGGGTTCGGCGATCACTCACCTTGGGCTGCACTGCCATGTGTGACAGGTTACCACACAATGCAAGGTAGTGGGCGTCGACAGTGACAGAATCGGTGCCGCGCTGCGCGACGCGGTGTCTCGCCGTTCCGGTGTCGGTGTCGGGTCGGTCAGCGCAGGCGAGCGCCGAGTGCGGATTCGACGCCGGCGATCACCGCGGCCCGCCGCTCCCCCACCTCATCGTCGGTGAGGGTGCGGTCGTCGGCCTGGAACCGCAGCCGGAAGGCCACACTTCGAGTCTGGTGATCGACACCTTGCCCGCGGTAGACATCGAACAGATCGAGATCGACGAGCAGACTGCCGGCGGCCTTACGAATCTGACCGGCCACCTCGGCGGCGGCGACGTCGTCGGCCACCATGAACGCCAGGTCGATGTCGCTGGAGGGGTGCTTCGACACCGGGCGATAACGACGATTGCCCCAGGGTCCGTCGAGCACCGCCCCCAGGTCGAGCTGCAGCCAACCGACCCGTCCGTGGACGTCGTAGGCGTGGGCCACACGGGGATCGACCTCACCGACGAACCCCCTGACCTGGCCGGCGATCGAGACCGACGCGGTGCGGGTGGGGTGCAGTCCCGGGGCCTCATCGGCCACCAGACGCACGTTGGGCAGCGCCAGTGCATCCTCGAGCAACTGGAGCACCGCCACGGCCACCGTGGCATCCTCCCCGGCCAGGGCGACGGCCAGGTACTCACGCTCGTCGGGCAGTTCACTCCCGGCCGGCACGGGCAGGTACACGTGCCCGACCTCGAAGAGGCGGAGTTCGTCGGTGCGATGTGATTGGTTGAAGGCAATGGCCTTGAGCTGGCCGGGCAGCAGCGACGTGCGCAGCACCGACTCCTCGGTCACCAGCGGGTTGGTGAGGGTGATGCCGTCGTCGGCCAGCCCACACCGCTCCAGATCGCCGGGAGCGAGGAAGGGCATGGGCTGGGTTTCGTCACAGCCCGCGCCCACCAGCACCTCACGGACCAGGCGGCGACCCTGCTGATAGATCGACAGGCCGCCCGCCACATCACCCCGTGGCACGGTGCGGGTGAGGTTCGCGTACCCGTACATGCGGGCCACCTCCTCGGCCACGTCGGTCTCGGTGCTCGTGTCCCAGCGCCAGGTGGGGACCACCACGTCGAGGTCGTCGCCGACGGGCGCGGACTCGAACCCGATGGAGGACAGGTGCCCGGCGATTCGGGCGGCATCGAGGTCGGTCCCCAACAGACCGTTGATCTTGGCCGGCCGCACCCGGATGGGCGATCGATCGGGCGTGTCGCCCCGTTCGTCGACGGTGCCCGCCACCGGTTCGACACCGTCTTCGGCCAGCAAGGAGACGAAACGAGCCATGGCCCGCTCCATGGTTTCGCCCCAGTCGGCGCCCCGCTGATACCGGGCCGAAGCCTCGCTTCGGAGCTGCAGGCTTCGCACCGTGCGGCTGATCGACGGCGGGTCCCACCAGGCCATCTCCACGAGCACGTCGGTGGTGCGGTCGGAGATCTCGGTGCTGGCACCACCCATCACCCCGGCAATGCCGATGGCTTCGTCGCCCTTGTTGGCGATGACACCGTCGAGGACGGACAGCCGACGCTCCACCCCGTCGAGGGTGGTGATGGTCTCTCCCTCGGCCGCCCGCCGCACGCGGAGGTGGCCGTCGGGAACGGTGGCCAGGTCGTAGGTGTGGTTCGGCTGTCCCAGTTCCAACATCACGTAGTTGGAGATGTCGACGATCCCGTTGATGGGCCGTTGACCCAGGGCCCGGAGGCGGTTGGCCATCCACGGAGGTGACGACCCTGGCGTCACCCCACGTAACACTCGAACCATGAATCGGCCACAGAGAGTGGGATCGAGAAGCTCGACCTTCACCAGCTGTTGCACATCACCCGATCCGCTCGAGTCCGGCATCTCGGGGAAGGCGAAGGGCACACCGAGGCCGGCGGCCAGGTCCCGGGCCACCCCTGCCACCGACAGCGCGTCGGGCCGGCTGGCGCTGACCTCGAGATCCCACAAGACGTCGGGGGCCAGTCCCAGTACTTCGGTGATCGGCGCACCCAATTGGTCGTCGGCGATCTGGTCGGAGAGCACCATGATGCCGTCGTGATCGTCGCCCAGGCCCAACTCCTGGGCCGAACAACACATCCCGTTGGACCACTCATCGCGCATCTTGCGGCGGGCAATCTCCATGCCGTCGGGCATCACGGTTCCGATGGGGGCGAACGGGATCAAGTCGCCCACCTCCATGTTGAACGCCCCGCAACACACCTGGAGGGCCTCACCATCCCCGGCGTCGACCTGGACCAACTGGATGCGATCGGCGTTGGGGTGGGGAGCCAGCTCGAGGACCTTGGCGACCACGATGCCCCCGAGCCCCTCCCCCACGATCTCGGTGTCTTCGACGGCCAGGCCCAGCCCGCTGAGCATGTCACCCAGCTCGGAGGGGTCGCCGGCGATGTCGGGGGCGAACTCCTGCATCCAGGACAACAACACCTTCATGGCCGGCTCCTGGTGTGGGCCGCGGCTGGTGGGGTGTGTGTCATCAGAACTGCCGCAGGAATCGAACGTCGTTGTTGACCAACTCGCGGATGTCGTCGAGCTGGTAGCGCATGACCGCCAGTCGGTCGATGCCGAACCCGAACGCGAACCCCTGCCACTGATCGGGGTCGATGTCGCAGTTGCGCAGCACCTGTGGGTGCACCATGCCGCAGCCACCCAACTCGAGCCACGATCCGTCGGGGCGAGAGATGTCGAACTCGGCCGAGGGTTCGGTGAACGGGAAGTAGCTGGGCCGGAGCCGGCTCTTCACCTCACCACCGAAGAACGCCCGGACGAATGCGTCGACGGTGCCGGCCAGATCGCCCATGGTGATGCCGCGGTCGATCACCAGACCTTCGATCTGGCTGAACGCGGGCAGATGGGTGGCGTCGGCAGTGTCGGACCGAAAGGTGCGGCCCGGCGCCACGATGTAGATGGGCGGTTCCTGGTTCTCCATGGTGCGGATCTGCACCGGTGAGGTGTGGGATCGGAGCATGACCGACTCGGGTTCGCCCAAGTCGACGAAGACGGTGTCGAACGATCCTCGGGCCGGGTGCCACTCGGGGATGTTGAGCGCTTCGAAGTTGTACCAGGCGGTCTCGACCTCGGGGCCTTCGGCCACCTCGAACCCCATACCGACGAACACGTCCTCGAGCCGGTCGCGAGCCTGGGTGACCAGGTGGTAGTGGCCCCGGCGGAGCTGGTCGATCGTCTCGGTGAGGTCGAGGCGCTCCTCGGCCAGCTGACCCCGACGGGCAATGTCGTCGAGGTCGGTCCGTTTGGTGTCGAGCAGCGTCTGGAGTCGGGTGCGCGTCTCGTTCAGCCGCTGACCGGCCTCGCGGCGTTGATCGGGATCGAGCGACCCCAGCTGCTTCTTGGCCGCGGCCAACGCACCCTTCTTGCCCAGCAGGCGGCCGCCGATCTCGTCGAGGTCGGCCACCGTGGCGGCTGCTTCGACCTCGGTTTGGGCCTGCACCAGCAACTGGTCGGTGTCGAGATCCATCAAACTGCTCGGGACGGGGGCATCGGACCCTGCAGGTTACGCGATGGACGGCTCGGTACCGCGCCCATTTCGGCGCTGGCGAAAGGCCTCGAACAACAACACCGTGCCCGCCATGGCCACGTTGAGCGACTCGGTGTCGCCGGCCATGGGGATGGCCACCCAGTGGTCGATGGACAGCTCTGGTGCCACACCGTGGGCCTCGTTGCCCAGTACCAGCACGGGGGCGCCGGCCAGATCGGCCTCGTCGGTTGTCGTCGGGCCATCGGCCGTGCTGCCCCACACGGTGACACCGGCCTCGGCGACGCGCTCGGCGAGCTGTGGCGAGGACAGGGTCTCGATGGGAAGGCGGAACACCGACCCGGCGCTCGCCCGCACGACCTTGGGGCCGAAGGCATCAACGGCGTCGGCGACGAGTACCACACCGGCGGCCCCGGCCGCCTCGGCCGCCCGTATGAGGGTGCCGGCGTTGCCGGGATCGGACACACCGGCCAGGGCGAGGACGGGACCGTCACCAAAAGCAACCCGGCCGGCGGGACGGGCAGCCACCGCCAGTGCCGGCTGGGGCGTGGCGGTCGTGGCGAGCGAGGTGAAGGTGTGCTCGGGGATCTCGAAGACCTCCACATCACCTACCGGCGGCCCGGGATCGCCATGGGGCACCACCACGAATTGGAGATCAACACCGGCTCGGGCCGCGTCGACCACCAGTCGGGGACCCTCGATCACGAACTGGCAGCTGTCGGCTCTTTCACGACGTGAACGAGCCAGGCGGCGAAGGTGTTTGACCCGGTGATTGTCGGCCGAGAGCGGCGTCGGAGCAACGGCTCCGTCGGCCATGTCAGGCGGCGTCGGCGGTGGCGGTGTTGGCGACGTCGACGAGCGCCTTGAAGGCGTCGGGTTCATGGACGGCGAGATCGGCCAGGTTCTTGCGGTCGACCTCGACTCCGGCCTGCTTGAGGCCGGCGATGAACTGGCTGTAGGTGGTGCCGTGCAACCGGCAGGCGGCGTTGATGCGCTGGATCCACAGCCGCCGGAACTGACCCTTGCGGGCCCGGCGATCGCGGAACGCGTAGTTGCCCGAGTGCATCACCTGTTCGTTGGCGGCTCGGTACGAACGGCTCTTGTTGCCGTAGTAGCCCTTGGCCTTCTCGAGGGTGGCTCTACGGTGCTTCTTGGAGTGGACGGCGCGCTTGACTCTGGCCATGGTCGGTCCTTTCGGCGAGGGGTGGGTGGGATGAGCGGCGAGGCCGCCCGGGATCAGATGCCCAACTGGCGGCGGACGGTGCGGTCGTTGGACTTGTGCACGTCGGATTCGCCCGAGAGCCGGCGCTTCCGTTTGGGTGACTTCTTCTCGAGTATGTGGCTGAGGTTGGCGTTGCGGCGGCGGAGTTTGCCGGTACCGGTGACCTTGAAGCGCTTGGCCGCGCCGCGGTGAGTTTTCATCTTCGACATGAGATTTCCTTGATGTGGAGTGGCGGTCAGTCGTCGCGGTCGACGCTGGTGCTGGTGACGGGATCGGCTTCGAGTGCTTCGGCGGCGGCTTGGGCCTCGGCTTCGGCTTCGAGTTCGGCTCGCCAGGCGGCCTGGGCCTTCTTGTCGGGGCCCAGGACCATGATCATGTTGCGACCGTCCTGTTTGGGATAGACCTCGACGGCTCCGGCATGGGCCACCGCATCGGCCACGTTGTCGAGGATGAGCCGACCCAGTTCGGGATGCTGCATCTCACGACCACGGAACATGATGGTGACCTTGACCTTGTTGCCCTCGAGGAGGAATCCCTCGACCTTGTTGGTTTTGGTGTCGAAGTCGCCCTTGCCGATCTTGGGGCGGTACTTCATCTCCTTGACGGTGATGTGACTGGCCTTCTTGCGTGACTCCTTGTCGCGCTGGGCGGCCTCGTACTTGTACTTCCCGTAGTCCATGATCCGACAGACCGGGGGGTTGGCGTTGGCTGCCATCTCCACCAGGTCGAGGCCCTCTTCCCGGGCCATGGCCTGAGCTTCGGGTAACGGCTTGATGCCGACCTGCTCACCATCGGCACCGATGAGGCGGACCTCACGTGCTCGGATCTGATCATTGATCCGGGCGTCGTCGTTTCTGGAGGCAGCTATTGCCGCTCACTCCGCATAAACACGGATTCCTTTCGCTGGGGGATCGTCACCATGGGCGACGGCGGACACAGCAACAAACGGATGCCCGCCTCGATCCGCCCAACGCCGCGGCTGCGGTGCTGGACCCGTAGGCGACCTGGGCGCACCGAATTCGGTGGCCAGGTGGGAAGGCGACGGCCTCCCGCTTGTCTCTGCAATGTGGGCGATAGCGTATCAGGCGTCCGTACCGACCCCCACGAGGAGTGTGCCATGAGTCTCTGGACGCCAGGAGGCGAACATCCGGTCGACCGAGAGCCCGCCGCTCCCGCCGACGATGCGGCGACGCCGTCCTTCGACGATCTGTCGCCCGAACAACAAGATCAGGCTCGGGCCATGGCGGCCGAGATGGCCGAGGTACAAGAGCGCATCGCCCAGGCACCGGCGGCCGACGTGGTGGCCAACCACGTGATGGGTTTCTATGAGCTGGGGGCCATTCATCTGTCCCAGGAACCCCCCAACTTCGAGCAGGCCACGGTGGCCATCGATGCCATGAATGCCGTGGTCGACGCTCTGCAGGGTCGGCTGGGTGAAGCCGAATCCACCCTTCGCGACGGGTTGAGCCAGATTCGTATGGCTTTCGTGCAGCTCCAGGCCCAGGCCGACGAGGCCGGCGCCGACACGGGTAGCGACACCAGCGAAGCCTGAACGTTTGGCCGGCACCTGTTCGACTCGTAGGGTCGGTTCATGGCCCGCCTCGAGGATCGCCATCCGGCCGGCGCCCCCGGTGACTGGTTCGTCGACACCCGTTGTATCGACTGCGACGCGGCTCGCCAGGTGGCGCCCGGCCTGATCGCCCGCAATCCCGAGGACGGCGCTTCGGTGTTCACCCGTCAGCCCGAGTCGCCCGACGATGTCGAGCTGGCGTGGCGGGCCGCCATGGTGTGCCCGACTCGGTCGGTGGGTCATGTCCACCTGCGCAAGCCGCCCGAGCCCGTCTACCCCCACGATCTGGGCGACGGCGTGTTCCGGCTGGGACACAACGCCCGATCGTCGTTCGGCGCCCACTCCTACCTGGTGCGTCGGCCCGGCGGGAACCTCATGATCGACTCGCCTCGCTGGACCCGTGAGGTGGCCGACCCGGTGGCCGATCTTGGTGGCATCTCCCACATCTTGTTGAGCCACCGCGACGACGTGGCCGATGCCGACCGGTACGCCGAACGGTTCGGTGCCCGGGTGTGGATCCACACCGACGACCAGGACGCAGCTGACTACGCCACCGACCTCATCGCTGGACACGCCGCGTCGGAGATCACCGATGGCACCACCTGCTTCCCGGTGCCGGGCCACACCAGGGGCAGCGTGCTCTACCTGGTCGATGGCCATCTGCTGTTCTCGGGCGATTCGTTGTCGTGGCATCCACGCCGTGAGAGCCTGCATGCCTTTCGACGGGCCTGTTGGTACTCGTGGGCGGAACAGACCGCGTCGCTCGGTCGATTGGCCGACAGCGGGCTCGGTTTCGACCGACTGTTCTGCGGGCACGGATGGAACCACGATGCGTCGGCCGACGACATGCAGGCCCATCTGGTCGACCTGGTGGCCCGCATGCCGACCATGAGCTGACCGAACAAGCGGACCCGCGGCGGCGATCAGCTAACGGGTCTTGGCGATGACCTCGTCGGCGAACCAGCTGATGGCTTCGACCTTCTTCTCGAGCGGCTCGGTGTCGAGGCCCGGTTCATAGGAGTTCCGGAACCCGACGATGGCGTCGGTGACCCCCATCTCTTCGAGTCGTTCGACGCCCTCCACCGAATAGGCCTCGAGCGAGATCACGTGGACCTCGAACGGCAGGTGATCGCGTTCGTACTGCTTGCGTAGCTCGTGCAGCGTGGCCAGGTACCCGGCGAGCGCCTCGGGGTCACCACCAGCGTGCATCCACCCGTCGCCGAGCTCGGCCGCCCGGCGCAGGGCTCGATCGCTGTGACCGCCGATGAGCAGCGGGATGGGCTGGGAGGGGGCCGGTGTCATCTTGATGGACTGGAGGTCGTAGAACTCGCCATCGAACGAGAAGTAGTCACCGGTGGCGAGACCACGGATGATGTTGATCATCTCGTCGGTGCGGGCGCCGCGCCGTTCCCAACGTTCGTCGCAGATGGCGTAGTCCTCGGGCCACGGGCTGGTGCCGATACCGAAGCCGAAGCGGTTGTTCGACAACACCGCCACACTCATGGCCTGCTTGGCCACCAGCACCGGATGGCGAATGGGCAGCTTCACGACGAAGGTGGTGAACCGCAGCCGTTCGGTGACCGCCGCCATGGCGGGAATCAGCGTGAACGGTTCGAGGAACGGTTTGTCGGCCAGGAATTCGCGGTTGCCGTCGGGGGTATACGGGTAGGTCGAGTCGGACTCCTCGGGATAGGCGATGGAGTCGGGCACGATCATGCTGTCCCAGCCCGTGTCCTCACAGGCCCGGGCCAGCGACAGGTAGTAGGACGGATCGGTCATCGATTCGGCGAACGAGAAGCGCATACCGGGTGGTCTAGCAGCCCCACCTCCGATCTGGCGTCCCTGGCGCTGCTCCTGCCCGCACACTTCCCGATCTGGCGCCACAAACCGGTCAGGGAGACCGCCAACTCACGCAGTTTCGGTCAAGCCCCGTCGGGAGCGAGGGACGAGCGACCAGTCCGCGCCTCCGGCGCAGCCCCGTCAGGAGCGACACGAAGTGTCGCGAGTAGGGGGATGTGTCAGTGCACGATCTTGGAGATGGGGAGCTCGATGATGTCGGTGGCGCCCGCGTCGCGGAGCTCGGGGATCAACACGTTGATCTCGTTCTTGGGTACCACGGTCTCCACCGCGTAACCACCGCCGCCCAACAGTTCGTTCACGGTGGGTGCCTTCATCGACGGCAACTTGGCGGTGACGGCGTCGAGGGCGCCGGCGGCGATGTTCATCTTCACCAGCACCTTGCCTCGAGCCTCCAGCGTGCCCTGCAGCAACGTGTTGAGCTGGTCCATGGCGTGGCGTTTGGCGGGGTCTTCGTAGGCGGCGGGGTTGGCCACCAGTTCGGTGTACGACGTCAGCACGGTGTCGATGATGCGTAATCCCGCGGCCTTCAGGGCCCTGCCGGTCTCGGTGATCTCGACCACCACGTCGACGATGTCGGGCACCTTGGCTTCGGTGGCGCCGTAGGAGAGGCGCAGGTCGGCGTCGATACCGGCTTTCTCGAAGTAGCGCCCGGTGAGGCTGGGGTACTCGGTGGAGACCTTCACACCGTCGGGCAGGTCGCCGACCTCGTTCCAGTCCGAATCACCGGGAACGGCCAGCACCATACGAATGGGGTTGGACGTGGCCTTGGAGTACTTCATCTCGCCCAACGACACCACGTCGCTCTCGGTCTCTTCGATCCAGTCCCGACCGGTGATACCCAGGTCGAACAACCCGTCGGCCACGTAGACCGGGATCTCCTGGGGTCGCAGGATCCGAACAGCCTCGATCCGGGGATCGTTCACGGTGGCCTTGTACGACACCGACGAGCTTCGGTTCACGGTCAGATCGGCGCCTTCGAACAGGTCGAAAGTGGCCTTCTCCAGGGAGCCCTTGGGGAGCACCAGCTGCAACATGGGCCGAACGGTATCGCCGATTACCCGCCGATCGGCAGTCGATTGGCACCCGAGCCGGTTAGATTCGGCCGCCGTGGCGAAACCCATCGGCGCAACCGAGCTCGTGCCCCGTCCGGCCGACGGCCGGACGTTCTCCCGAACCCGCCGGGTGAGGCTGGCCGACACCGACCAACACGGCGCCCTGCGGCTCGATGCGCTCTTTCGGTACGTGCAGGACGTCTCCAGCGACGACGCCCGCGACGCCCTGCCCAACCAGTTGGCATGGGTCGTGCGGCGGGTGTTGGTCGAAGTCGCTCAACACCCCGTCGAGGGCGAGACGGTCGAGCTCACCACCTGGTGCGGTGGTGTCGGCAGTCGCTGGGCTGAACGACGAACTTCGGTGGTGGGTGACGCCGGTGGCCATGCCGAGGCGGCTGCCGTTTGGGTGGCGCTCGATCCGGACTCGTCGATGCCGGTTTCCCTGCCCGCCGAGTTCGAGGCCGCCTACGGCGTGGCCGCGCAAGGGCGCCATGTTTCGGCCCGCCTGCAACACCCTCCGCCGGCCACCCAGGCCCATACCGATGTGTGGCAGTTCCGGGCTGCCGACATCGACGTGATGGGCCATGTGAACAACACCGCCTATTGGACCGTGGCCGAGGAGCTGCTGGAACACCGCCCCGCCACCATGCGGGCCGAGGCCGAGTTCCGTGAACCGGCCATGGTGCGGACGCCGCTCGAACTGCTGAGTGTCTGCGACGGATCGGCGGTTCAGGCCTGGTTGGTGTCCGACGGTCGCGTGCTGACGTCGCTGGTTCTCTCCGAGGCCGTCACTGAAGCGGCCCGACGGTGAGCCGCACGTCGGCCCCCATCGGGGTCACGTCGATGAACTGGCCCCGCCAGATGTCGGCCATGGTGGCACTGCCCTGGCCTCGGAAGACGGGCACACCGTCGTCACCACCCAAGGCCGCCGGAGCCACGTAGATCACGTAGCGATTCACGACGCCGGCCCGGTGGAAGTCACCGGCCACCACCGCCCCGCCCTCCACCAGAACCTGCAGCACCCCGTCGGCCCCGAGCGAGTCGAGAAGGTGTCCGATTTCGCCCGACGCCGACTCGGCGGGCTGCACCCGGGCGTTCTCCGGCACCGACCCGAGCACAACACGACGGGGGTGGAGCCGCTCCTCGGGTACTTCGACATCGGGTCGGTAGTCGCGGACGGTCAAAGCCGGATCGTCGGCCCGAACGGTGCCGGCGCCGATGCAGATGGCGTCGCTCTCGGCCCGCAAGCGATGTACATCGGCGCGCGCTTCATCACCGGTGATCCACGTGCTGGTGTTGTCGGGCGCAGCCAACCGGCCGTCGAAGGTGGACGCCAGCTTCACCACCACCCACGGACGACCAGTACGACGATGGTGGAGATAGGGCGCCAGCTGCTCGGCTACCGCCACCTCCTCCACACCGACCTCGACTTCGATGCCGGCGGCCAGCAGATCCTCGACCCCGCGGCCGGCCACTTGCGGGTCGGGATCGAGTACCCCCACCACCACCCGACCCACCCGGGCTTCGATGATGGCTTCGGTGCACGGGCCGGTGCGGCCCAGGTGACGACAGGGCTCGAGCGTGGTGTACAGCACCGCACCCTCGGCCTCGACCCCGGCGCCATCGAGCGCCACCCGCTCGGCGTGACGACCGCCGTAAGCCTCGGTGGCCCCGTCGAACACCTCTCCGAACTGGCTCACCACCACCGCCCCCACCCAGGGATTGGGGCTGGGGATCAGCCGCGACTCGGAAGCATTGTGGATGGCCCGCCGCAGGCGGGCCACGTCGACCTCAGTGCCCATGGGGGCGGCCGTGCGGATGAGGGTCGGCGTTGTCGACCAGTAGCCGGACAGCATGGGGAACCACGTCGAGCACCGCCCCGAGGCACTCGACGCATCCTTTGCTACTGCCCGGGGTGTTGAGGACCAGTGCCGTTCCCACCGTTCCGGCAATCCCTCGCGAGAGGCGGCCGAGCGGATTGACCAGACGAGTGGCTTCGGCCAACCCGGGCGCCTCCCGATCGATGGCCGCTCGGGTGCCCTCAGGGGTGAGGTCGCGGGGGCCGAAGCCGGTCCCGCCGGTGGTGACGATGAGCCCGTGGAATCCTTCGGCCAGCTCGACGAGTGCGGCACGGACCGACTCGGTGCCGTCGGCCACCGTGGCCCGCTCGACCACCTGGTGCCCGGCCTCGGTGAGCTGAGCGTCGAGGGCGACGCCCGACGTGTCGTCCCGGGTGCCATGCACCACGCCGTCGGAGACGGTGAGGATCTTGGCGTCGATGGGGTCAGCCATGGGCGCGACGGTAGACCAGGGCCGCCATGCCGTCGCTGTCCATGTCCTGGGGTAGCAGCAGGCCCCCGCGGCCCCACGGTCGCCATGGCGGTCCGGGCGAGCCGGCGGGATCGATCTGGAGCGCGTCGCCCAGCTGGTCGTCGACGTCGATGCTCTCGGCCGCCGTCAGGGTGCAGAC
>JBPCTQ010000385.1:0-2962 GCA_051011595.1 Acidimicrobiales bacterium | reverse complement strand
AGATGGCGTCGAAACTCTTCGACGAGATCGGCCCGCGTTACGCCGAACGACCGGGTGGGTACACCCGCATCCTGAAGATGGGTCCTCGCCCGGGCGACAACGCCCCCATGGCGCGCATCGAGTTGGTGTAGCCCTCCGCTCGTTCTGGTAGTGCAGCGACAGCTGGGGCGTGACGCCACACGACCAGAACCGACGAGGATGCGTTCTGGTAGTGCAGCGACAGCTGGGGCGTGACGCCACACGACCAGAACCGGAGGTCAGCCGCTTTCGGTGCGGTGAAGGGGTCGGTTCTTGCCTTCGCCGACGGTCACCAGATGGCCGGCCGCGAAGGCGATGGCTTCACCCTGGATCTCGAGTGCGGTGTCGGCCTCGCATGGTTCGTTGGTGAACGCCTCGGCCACCGTCTGATCCGGTTGCCGGGGCCAGACCCAGGCCGTTTCGTAGGTACGCAGCGCCACCAACGCACCGTCGGCTGAGACATCGCCGCCGGTGGGAACACCACCAAAACCGAGGACGGACAGCGGATGGGGCACCAGCCCGTTGGTGAGCGTTTCCAGGTGGGGGGTGTCGATCGTGCCGGCCGGAACCAACTCGACCGGCCCGTCGCCGGCTCCGTCGAGCACCCCCTCGAAAACGAACGACGGGGCAGTGGGTCCCGAACCATCGGGCGGATCATCCTCGGCCACCTGCTCCTTGGTGACGATCACGATGCGGCCCGATGTTTCGTCGAACAGCAGGGCCTCGGCATTGTGGGGCCGGTCCGGGTACCGGAACTCGAGGGTCTCGAAGTCGTCGATGACCACTGGTGTGCCGGGGACGGGTTCGGCGAATCGGTAGATGGCGATGGTGTCGCGTTGTTCGAAGTTGTCGCCGAAGTCGGCCAGCAGAAGGTGGTCGCCGTCGGTCCGTGGCGCCAGGGCGATGTCCTCGACGTCGAACGCCACACTGTCCCCCAGCGCGAAGAAGCCCAGATCGCTTCCGTCCTCGCCCACGGCGAACACCCCGCCGTCGTTGCCGCTGTCGTTGTGCGACCAGAAGACACCGGAGTGGGCGCGGCTGGCCACCAGGCCCGACGCTTCCCGCAGGTCGTCGTTCTCCACCCGGCCCACTTCGTCGGTGCCCGACACTGCGCAGAGGGCGGCCGCCGCATCACCGGCTGCTACCTCCGGTTGGGGTTCGCTCGTGGTCGATGGTGTCGTGGTCGGGGGCGCCGAGGCCTGTGGTTCCGAGGTCGGGGGAAGAGACGGCGGGCTGGAGGTGGAGGTACTGGAGGTGGAGGCAGCGGCCTCGGGTTGGGGTGCGGCATCGGACCCGCAGCCCATCACCATCAGAGCCACCGCGAGCACCGCCGTCAGCCCACCACCCCGAGTCAACCGTCGAAGGCCTTGCGCATGGTGGGTGTCGCCACCTCGTGCCAGCCGGCAGCCAGCAGTTCGCTCAGCTCCACGGGATCGGCCTGATCGAGGCGCACCAACACGTAGGGGTGACCGTCGTAGTGATCGGTGCTGAAGAACACCGCCGGGTCGCCCTGGATCAGGGCTTCCTTCTCCTCGTCGTCGGTGCGCAACACCAAGACCTCGTCGTCGGGCCACATCCGACAGAGCAGCTTCTTGCGAACCTTGAGCGCCGGGGTGCCATACGACGTCGAGCGGTTGGTGTCGGGCAGGTCAGCGGCCAGTTCGGCCACATCGTCGAAGTCCATCGATCGACGCTAGCGCCTGTGACCACCCCTGGGCCCGGTGAGGCCACCGGCGGGTGGGGGACCATGTCCCATCGAACAGTGGCGCGGTACCATCACGAAATGGCCTGGAAGGGGCGGACAGTGGTCCGTGCGACGGCACTGGCTGCGGCCCTGCTCATGGTGACCAGCAGCTGCGCCTTCGTGGCCCGCGCCAGCGTCGACGCCAACGGAGCACAGGCCACCGGGGCGAGTGATGCCCCGACGGTCTCGGCTGACGGTCGTTATGTGGCGTATGCCTCGGTCGCCACCGACATCATCTCGCCCGACACCAACGGCGCCGAGTCCGACGTGTTCCGTCGCGACAACCTCACCGGTGCAGTGCAGCGCATCAGCGCCAGCCAGCGCAACGGCAACGACCTCACGTCGACCCGGCCAACGTCCTCGGCCGACGGCCAGTTGGTGGCCTACGAGACCGGTGTGGTGGCCGCCCAACGTGAGATCTGGATCCGCCGGGTGGGGGGATCCACCAATCATGAACGGGTCGACGCCGCCCTGGCCGGCTCGCCGAACGGCGACTCGACGGAACCGTCCATCTCCGACGACGGCGTGCGGATTGTGTACACCTCGGCGGCCACCAACCTGGTGACCGGCGATGGGAACGGGGTCACGGATGTGTTCGTGCACGACACCCAGACCGACGCGACGACGCGGGTGAGTGTCGACAGTGGTGGGGTGGAGGCGACCGGTGCGTCGGGAGAGCCGGCGATCTCGGGTGATGGTCGGTACGTGGTGTTCTCGTCGGTGGCGTCGGATCTGGCGGTGGGTGATTCCAACGGGGTGTCGGATGTGTTCGTGCACGACACCCAGACGGGTGCGACGTCGCGGGTGAGTGTCGACAGTGGTGGGACTCAGGCCTCCGGTGCCTCGTCGGCTCCGTCCGTCTCGGCTGCCGGTGACGTGGTGGCTTTCGCTTCGACGGCCAGCGACCTGGTTCCGGGCGACACCAACGCGCTGGTCGACGTCTTCGTGCGCGACCTCGGCGCGGCCACCACCACACGGCTCTCCACCGATGCCTTCGGGGTCGAAGCCATCGGCGGCTCCGGCTCCGGTGAACCGGCACTGGCCGACGACGGTTCCCACCTGGCCTACTCGTCGTCCACCACCAACCTCGTCGCCGACGACACCAACGCCGTCAGCGACGTCTTCGTCAAACGGGTCGTCGTACCCACCATCACCTCGGTCGTGGGCCCGGCCGGATCACCGGGCGAAGTGAGCTCCATC
>JBPCTQ010000384.1:0-49608 GCA_051011595.1 Acidimicrobiales bacterium | reverse complement strand
GGGCTCGTCCGAAGAATGGCAACAAGAGGTAGAAGCTGATCTCGACCGAGAGGCTCCAGGCCTGGGAGATGCCTTCGGCGAAGGTATCGGTGGGGTAGATCTGCAGCAGCAGGACGTGCAGCGGCATTTCGAGCATGCTCGGTTTCGCCGTGATGTGGCGGGGCACGATCATCACGATCGCGAATACGGCGAGATAGGCCGGAAAGACCCGCCATATCCGCCGCCGCCAGAACTTCTTGAGATCGGAGAACGGCCTGACCTCGTCGGGGTCGAGCAAGGCCTCGGCCGGTGCTCGGAACAAGAGGAACCCCGAGATCGCAAAAAACACCGGGACACCCCAGTCGAGCCGCGCCAGCAAGCCCCCGGCTCGCGTGTTGAACGTCGCGCCGGTCCAGAATCCGAGATGCTGGATGAGGACGCCGATCGCGGCCAGGCCCCGGAGCCCTTCGAGGGCGGGAAACCGTCGTCGCGACAGCGGCACGAACTCTGCGTCGGCGCGCGCCGGCCCGGGCGACAGTTCGCCGGGGCTGGTCGAGGTCACGACTCCGCGGCCGCGCCTTCGGCCGCGGCTTCCTCGTGGTATTCCTCCTCGACGTTCACCGCCCAGATGTCGTGGTCGGCGCCCAGGATGTTCTCCACCGTCAACATGGCCGTGTACATCGAATGATCCTGGTTGTTGTACTTGTGCATGCCGTTGCGACCCACCGGGTGCACGTTGGGAACGTTCTCGGCCAGCCAGGTGCGCAACACGTCGACGTTGTCGCGGTAGTGCTCGTCGTACATGGGGTAGGCCTTGGGCATACGCACGACGTAGCCCGATTCGACACGATCGGGATCGAGGAGCTCCAGCTCGGCCAGTTCGCGGGTGCCCAGTTCGATGAGGTCCTCGTCGGCCATCGTCCAGTACTTGTCGCCTTCGTTCACGAAGTACTCGAGACCCAGGCAGGTTCGACCCTGCTTCACCATGTAGGGGGACCACTGGCCGAAGTTCTGGATCCGACCCACCTTCACATCGGGGGCGTGGACGTAGATCCAGTTGTCGGGGAACCCGTCGGACTCGGGAACCACCAGGGCAACGGTGATGAAGTCGCGAAACCCGAGACCGTCGGCCGCGCTGAGTACTTCGGCGGGTGGTGGTGGATCCATGGCTTTGACCAGCAGCGGGATCGGCATCGACGAGATCACGTGGGTGCAGTCGTACTGGGCCGGGGCGCCGGGACCAGAGGTGTGGACCCGTCGGGCCTCGCCGTCGTGGTGTTCGATTCGGGTGACCGGCTGGCGGAACTCGACGTCGGAGCCACCGTCGACGACCAACTGGTGGCACTTCTCCCACATCATGCCGGGGCCGTGTTTGGGGTACTGGAACTGTTCGATCAGGCTGGTGATGTCGGTCTGGTTCCGCCGCGGCATCAGCGAGTTCAGGATCGCCTTCGACAGCGACAGGTTCTTGATCCGCTGGGCGGCGAAGTCGGCCTGGATGGTGTCGGCCGGTACCCCCCACACCTTCTCGGTGTAGGTCTTGAAGAAGGTGCGATAGAGCCGCCATCCAAAGCGCGATGCCGTCCAGCCTTCGAAGCTGGAGGTGTCGGCCGGAGGCCGGATCCGGGCCCAGCCGTAGGACCCGACACACCGGATGGCCTCGATGGGACCGAGGTTGCCCAGCGCGTTCATGGCCCTCAGCGGGTAGTCGTAGAACTTGCCGTCGTAGAAGATCCGGCTCATTCGAGGCCGGGTCAAGAAGTCGTCGTCGGGCAGGATCTCGTGCCAGAGATCCTCCACCGCCTGCACCTTGGTGAAGAAGCGATGTCCACCGATGTCGAAGCGCCAACCGTCGCGCTCGGCGGTGCGGCTGATACCCCCCACCACGTCGTCGGCTTCGAGCACGGTCGAGGGGACACCGGCCTTCATCAGCTGGTAGGCCGCCGTCAGGCCGGCCGGGCCGGCGCCGATGACGACGGGCTTGAGTTCGTCGGTGGTTGGCATCGCTCAGGATGATAGGTGCCCGGACGCCGCGAGCGGCGCCCCGGCGAGGGCCCGGACCGACACTCAGACCGTGAGCACCACCGACTCGGTGTCGGGGATCAGGCGGCGCACCACCGAGATGTCGGCGGTACGGACGCTGGCCACCCTTTCACTCCAGGAGTCGATCACCTGGCGGTTCGAGCCGCTCCTGAAGAAGGTGGTCATCGGCCCCTCGGGTTCGTAGCCGTCGACACCGTCGATGATTTCGGTGGACCCGTTCTGGAGAAGAATCTGGAATGTCGCCACGGGTGGTGCCTCCTGGTCATCGACAACACCCACCGTAGGGTCCCCGGCCTGTGCATCACCAGGGGATGACAGGTGGATTTGTTGTGGATCTCGCGACCTACTCAACGGACGCGGTCCATGGCCCACCTCGGTGCCGCACCATGACAGGATCACCCCATGTCCGACCCCATCGAGTACCAGTGCCCTCGCTGCGGCGATCCGGCCTCCGCCGAGTACTACGGGCCCTGTGAGACGTGCCGGATGACCCTGCGGGCCCAGCAGACGGGTGAGGCCCGCACGGTCGACACCGGCGACTACGAACCGAAGATGAACTTCACTCCCAACGCCGTGGCCCTGAAGGAGTGACCGTCGCCGACGACCGGCCCCGACGGTGCAAGCAGACGCGAAAACAGAGAAAGGCCCCGAGTAGCCTCACCGGCGAACCGGCTGCGCTCCTCGGGGCCTTTGATTGACCGTCATCGGTGGTCCGGCCCGTCGGTCGGTCCCCGGACCATCCCGGGTTTCCCCTGATGGCCTGATGTCGCCTCCTGCTCCGTTTGCAGGTGGTTGTATCCGAGCTGTTCCGGTGGCTCCCCGTCGGTTTGCCTCGACCGCTGCTGTCCACGTCGTCCGGCGACGTCGCTGCAGCCAGTGGCCGATCCATTTTCTCCGAGCCGGGGAGGACCCATTTCGTGCCTCGGTCCGTCGACCTCGACTGCATCCTCGTCCGTCTGCGAAGTGGGCGCCCCTTCCCGTCTCACCCGAAGCAAGCTTCACGGCTCGACGCTTGTTGACGTCCTCTGGTCCGAATCAACTCACCCTCACCGAATGGTTCGGGCTTGTCGGTCGCACGACGTCGCTTCCGGTTCACTTTCCAGGCACTCACCCAGCTCGTTCGCCCCTTCGGCCTGAGCCTCCGTTGACGTTCGTGCGGGTGTGTCGGTCCGGTTGGTGAACCTTCACCGTTCGTCGCAGGAGCCACCATGCTCCTTCCCGTCGGTGAGGTCAAGCGGTTCCGCGAGATCCCCAGGCCTATCCCCAGGGGCGACGCGAAATCCCCATTTTCTCGCGAGATCTACACAGGTCTGTACACAGCCCGGTCAGTCGATGAGGGTCGCCAGGTAACTACCGACGTCGGGTTCAGACGATGCCGGCTCGGGTGGGGGAGGGTCGGGAATGACGACGGCACGGAAGGGCGCCGCGGCCCGCAGGACCGCTTCCACGTACGCCTGGTGATGGTTGTAGCTGAACAGGGCGGCCCGCAGTCCGGCATCGGTCGACAACGACCCGTCGACCCAACACAGCAGGTCACCGGCGGCCGCCGCTGCGTCGTACAGGTTGTGCGGGTCGGCCACGTCGTCCCCGTTGCCGTCGCGGCCGAAGAATCGCCACGACGACGGGATGAACTGCATGGGTCCGACCGCCCGATCGAACACGGTGTCACCATCGAGGACGCCGCCGTCGCTGTCCGGAATCGATGCCGTGCCGTTCTCGCCGTTGAGCACCAGCCCGATGATCGTGCCGCTGGTGTCACCGTTGTGGTCGACCGTGCTCCCGCCCCAGGTACCGTGCCCTGACTCGACCTTGCCGATACCGGCCAGCATCCACCACTCGATACCGCAGGTCGGCTGTTCCGCGGCCACCAGACGGGCGGCGCGAACGTAGGCGTCGACCACCACGAGGGGCTGGCCCACCGCCGCCACGGTGGTGCCCCAGCGGGCGACGAGCACCTCTTCGGCCAGCTGCGGAACCTCACCGCTGCGAACGAAGTCGGTGAGCCGCGCCCGGTCGAGGGTGGCACTGTGATCGGCGATGTCGGTCTGGAGCCGCTCGAGCTCGGTCGTGAGGTCCTTGATCGTGCCGCTGGTCACCGCCAGCCGGTCGTCGAGTGTGGCCTGACGGTCATCGAGCACGTCCCATGCCAGATTGCTGTGCACCGGGAGGGCTTCGGCATCGGCGGAGAGCTGGGCATCGAGGACCCGCAGCCCCAGCTCATCCTCGGACCCCGCGCCCATGAACTCGGCGACCGCGACCTCGGCTCGGGCCTCGGCCACCTCGCCCAACGATTCCAACAGCGACGACTTGTGGGCCTGCTCGCTGCTGCGATCCCGGCTGGCCTGGTCGAAGTCGGCCCGCAGCTCCACCAGTCGAGCGATGGTGACGTCGATGGTCGCTCGCGCCGTCGAGCGCTCGACTAGCGCCGCCCAGAGGGCATCGAGGGCGTTGGCGTAGGCGTCGCCTTCGAGGTCCATCAACTCGAGGCCGGCACTCAGCCGATCCTCTCCCAGATGGGGCACCAAAACGGCCATGTTGATCGGCGGGACCTCGACCTCGAGCATGCCATCGTCGTCCACGCCGTCGGTCTGGGCGACCGCCGTCGTGATCGTCGTGCTCAAGAGGGCGCACACCAGTAGCGCCGTCGCCCACCGGGCGCGTCGAAACATCATCCTCCTACCATCGGCACCGCCGGAGCCGGTATCGAGGGTTTCGTGCGTCGATGTCGTGCCCGTGATGGCACGATGGCGGCCATGAACGGCGTCAACGGCCCTGGGGGCTCACTCGAGGAGATCGTGGGCCCGCGTCACGTCATACGCGACGCCGATCGGTTGGCCACCGCCACCGTCGATTGGACGGGTCGTTTCCGGGGAGCGGCCGATGCAATCGTCCGACCGTCCGACACCGCCGAGGTGGCTGCAGTGGTGGCCTGGGGCCGCCGACATGGTGTCGCCATCCACACCCAGGGAGGGAACACGGGCATGGTCGGCGGTGCGGTGCCGTCCCGCCCCGGCATCGTGTTGTCGACCGCCCGGCTCGACCATCTCGGCGACGTCGACAACGGCCAGCTGGAGGCCGGCGCCGGAGCCACCCTGGCCGCGGTGCAGCGCCGGGCCGACGCAGCCGGCTGGGAATACGGCGTCGACCTGGGGGCCCGCGACACCGCCAGCATCGGCGGCACGGTGGCCACCAACGCCGGTGGCACTCGCGTGATCAGGTACGGCATGACTCGGCGCCAGGTCGTCGGGGTCGAGTGCGTGACCGGCGCTGGTGAGATCCTGCGCGACATGAGAGGCCTGGCCAAGGACAACACCGGCTATCACCTCCCATCGCTGCTCTGTGGCAGCGAGGGAACGCTGGCGATCGTGACCGAGGTCCGCCTGGGCCTGGTGCCGCGGCCACCCGAGACAGCTGTGGCCCTTGTTCCGGTGGCCGACAATCACCACGCCGTGGCCTTGGCCGGGGCGTTGGCGGGGCACACGGCGGTGTCAGCCATCGAATACGTACGGGCCGACGGCCTGGTTCTGGTCGGCGAACACACCGGCACCCCTCCGCCGTTCGCCGGCTGGCCTGCGGCCCTGCTGGTGGAGGCACGCGGTGGTGCTGAGGTCGTCACCACCCTGTCGATGGTGTTGGCCGAATGCGCCACCGAATCGTCCATGGCGGCTGCAGCGGTGGCCACGACCAGCCACGACCGGAGCCGACTCTGGGCCTGGCGAGAGGGCCACACCGAGGCGCTGTCCCGTCTGGGGACGGTCCACAAGCTCGATGTCAGCGTGCCGGCGCGCCATCTGGCCGAGTTCCTCGATCAGATCGACGTCGTCGTGCAGCGCGTCCGGCCCGATGCGCAGGTTTGGGTGTTCGGACACCTCGCCGATGGCAACATCCACGTCAACGTGTCGGGCGTGGCGCCCGACGACGACGCGATCGACACCGCCGTGCTCGACGCCGTCAGCGCGCGGGATGGTTCGATCAGCGCCGAACACGGCATCGGCCGGGCCAAACGTCACGACCTCCACCGCAACCGATCACCGCAGGAACTGGCCGTCTTCGCCCGCATCAAAGCGGCCTTCGACCCCGACCACATCCTCAATCCCGGCGTGCTGCTGCCCGACTGATCAGGGCGACGCCCACTGACCACGTTCCTCCAGCACCGCCTTCAACACCGCCGGCCGATCGGTCCTCGTCCGGCTCGATCGGTATTCGAGCCGACCACAACCTCAAATAGTCCCGGCGTGCTGCTGCCCGACTGATCAGGGCGACACCCACTGGCCGCGTTCCTCCAGCACCGCCTTCAGCACCGCCGGCCGATCGGTCATGATGCCGTCGACCCCTTGGTCGAGCAGCCGATGCATCGATTCGGCATCGTCGATGGTCCAGACATGGACGTGCATCAACCGCTGGTGGGCAACTTCGAGCAGCCGGTCGGTGACGACCGGGATTCCATGCCAATGGGTGGGCACCTGCAGACAGGGAGCGGTGTCTGCCGACACGGGGACCCGAAGGCTGCGCAGGACGAATCGCAGGGTGGCCCGGGGTCCGTGGGCGGTACACACGTCGGGACCGAGCTCCTCGCGCACTCGGGACAGCCGCTCCTCGGAGAACGAACCGATACACACCCGCTCGATGCTGCTGGTGCGGCGGAGCAGATCGATCAGCGGATCGACCACGGCATCGGACTTGGTGTCGATGTTCAGGTGGGCCGCCGGGAAGCTGGCCAGCAGCTCATCGAGCCGGGGGATGGGTTCTTCACCGCCGACCCGCATGTCGGACAGCTCGGCCCACGTGTGCTCGGCGATCAGACCCTGCCGGTCGGTCACCCGGTCGAGAGACTCATCGTGGAAGGCCACCACCACGCCGTCACGGGTCACATGGACATCGGTTTCCAGATAGCGGTAACCCATGGCCACCGCATCCTCGAACGCGGGCATGGTGTTCTCGGGCCAGTCGCCGGCGCCGCCTCGATGGGCGAAGGCCAGCGGACCGTCGTGATCGAGAAAGGGCAGCACGCCGGGAACCTATCGCGCCGCACCCACCCCGATCTCGGAGCGGTGCAGCGGCGACGGTACCGTGAGCCCGTGCTGGTACCCCAAGCCTTCGCCGACGTCGTGGCCTCGACGCCGATCGAACTCGACCGTGGCTGTCTCACCATCGCCGGCGAACTCCGATCCGAACCAGTCGACATGTCCCAGCAACTCGACCGGCTCGACCAAATGGCCGCAGCCATGCCCGAGCCGACCCTCGACGGCCTGACACGACTGCTGTTCGACGACCTGGGATTCCAGGGCGACACCGACGACTACTACGACCCTCGGAACTCCTATCTCGACGTGGTGCTCGACCGGCGGAGAGGCATCCCCATCTCGCTCTCGGTGCTGTGTATCGAAGTGGGCCGTCGATCCGGTGTCCCACTCGTCGGCATCGGTTTGCCCGGTCATTTCCTCGTCCGGGATCAAGTCGACCAGTCCCTGTATCTCGATCCATTCCGGCGAGGCACCCGGCTCACGTTGGCCCAATGCCAAACGCTGTTCACCCGGCTCCATGGCGCCGATGCCGTGTTCGAGCCGGCCATGGTCGACCCGGTCGGGGCCGTCGAGATCCTGACCCGAGTGCTCGTGAACCTGCGAATGGTGTTCATGAGCGTCGGCGACCGTTCCCGACTGGCCCGCGTGCTGGGCATGCTCTGCGGTATTCCCGGGGTTGCCCCCGGACTGGTGCGTGATGCCTCCAACCTGTTGACCAGCATCGGCCGATTCGATCAGGCCGCTCACGCCGCCGACCTGCTCGTGGTCATCGAACCCGACCACGCCGACGAACACGAGGCCCGGGCCCTTCGCCTGCGGGCCCGGATGAACTGAGCGCCACTGTGCCCATCATGAGCCGCTCCCAGCGGGCGAGGACCGCCGTCGAGCCCAGGGGCCAACGGTGATCGACCGCGACCTGAAACGTTGCCTCGGGCAGATGGTCAAGGGAGTCCAGGTGGTCGGCGCCTCCCACGATGGACTCGACCGGGCCTACACGTCGCACTGGGTCTGCCAGGTGTCGTTCGAGGAGCCGATCCTGATGGCATCGGTCTCACCGAAACACGACACCCATCCTCTGATCGCCGCCTCCGGTCGTTTCTCCGTTTCGATCCTGGGTTCGGACCAGATCGAGGCCGGCCAGTACTTCTCATATCCGGGCCGCAAGTTCGAGCATCTGTTTCCCGAGTACCTCGAGGTGTTCGAAGGTATGCCGGTGGTGTCCGACGCCATCGCCCACCTGGCCTGTGAGGTCGAGGACCGCATCGTGGGCCGCTACGACCACGACCTGTTCTTCGCCCGCGTCACGACGGTGCGCGAAGGGCGTCTCGATGCTCCGCCGTTGCTCTATTCGAGTCGCCACGGGTGGCGGGCCACCGGCGACAAGGCTCGCGAACCCGGCGTGTCGATACGAGATCGATTGCTGGCCCGACTCGACGAACGCCGGGCCGACCCCACTCCCGACGTCTGACCGCACCTTCTGGCGCCCTCAGGCCGGCCCCTCGGCCGCCGATGGGTATGCAGAGGGAGATGACATGTCAACTGTCACCGCAGACGCGCTCGCCCGAGGGTTCGACCACCGAGGCTCGAGGGGGAAACTTCGATGATGCGACTCGGCCCGCGGCCCGACGCGAGCATTCCGCCACGCCGTAGCGTGAACGCCATGCGCCGCCGCACCAAGATCATCGCGACCATCGGACCGGCCTCGGAGGACGAGGCCACGCTGCGCGGCCTCATGGAGGCCGGCATGGATGTCGCCCGCTTGGGCCTCGCCCACGGCAACATCGACAGCCATCTCGAGACATACCACCGCATCCGGAAGGTGGCGGCCGAGGCCAACCGCAGCTGCGGCATCCTCGTCGACCTCCCTGGCCCCAAGATCCGGCTGGCCGATTTCGGCGTGGAGGCCATCGACTTCGAAGCTCACAGCCGCTGCAGCCTCCGGGTCGGCACCGACTCGAGCACCATCAACGACATCGAGATCGAATATCCCGGTCTGCTCACCGACGTGCAGGTGGGAGACCGCCTCAACATCGGCGACGGTCGGGTGCTCATCGACATCGTCGACAAGGACGGCGACCGCCTGGTGGCGGAGGTGGCCCACGGTGGACGGCTGAGCGGTCGACCGGGAGTCCACGTCCCGGCCGATCGGCTCCAGATGGCGACTCCCACCGACGAGGACCTGATCGCCCTCGACGCCTTCGTCGACGTCGGGGTCGACATGGTGGCCATCTCGTTCGTCCGATCGGCTCACGACGTGCGCCGGGTGGGTACCGAACCGCACCCGCGGGGTCCGCTGGTGGTGGCCAAGATCGAGACGCGCGCCGCCGTCGACAACCTCACCGGCATCATCGAGGCATCCGGTGCCGTGATGGTGGCCCGAGGCGACCTCGGCAACGAATGCAGCATCGAAGACCTGCCGCCGCTTCAGAAGGAGATCATCCGCGAATGCATCGCCCTCGGTCGGCCGGTGATCACCGCCACCCAGATGCTCGAATCGATGATCACCAATCCCTCACCCACCCGTGCCGAGGCCTCCGACGTGGCCAACGCGGTGTGGGACGGTTCTTCCTCGGTGATGCTGTCGGGCGAGACCGCCATCGGCTCTGATCCCATCAACGTCGTCCGCACCATGAGCCGAATCGCCCGTCGGGCCGACGAGGAATTCGATCATCGGGGCTGGGCCGCCGAACTGGCCGACCTGCGGATGACCTCACTCGACGGTTCGAGCAGCTCCGTCACCGACGCCATGACCCTGGCCGGGTGGCGGGCCGCCGAGGAGCTCGGTGTCACCACCATCGTGTGCATCTCCGGGTCGGGATTCACCGTGCGGTCGATGGCCCGGTTCCGGCCGGCCGCCCAGATCCTGGGTTTCTCCCAGGATCCCCGCACGGTCCAGCAGCTCACGATGAGCTGGGGAACCATTCCCGTGCAGCTCGATGCCGACGTCGGCGAGGGCGAACGAGTCAGCGAAGCGCTCCTGACCGCCCGCAACATGGGTTATGTCACCACAGGCGACCTGGTGGCTGTGCTCGCCGGTGCCGTCAGCTCGGCCCCCAGCACCAACATCCTGCGCATCGAGCGGGTGCCCTGACCCCGCTCCGCTCGCCACGCCGAACTGGCGGTGGAGCGCGTCACGTATGACGCGTTGTACCGCCAGAACGGAAGCGGCGGCGAACTGGCGGTGGAGCGCGTCACGTATGACGCGTTGTACCGCCAGAACGGCCTGGCAGGTCAGCCGGTGAGGTCGCAGCGGGGGTTCTTGTCGGCCGGGATCTCGACGTCTTGGCCGTAGAGCCGGCACTTACACGTATCGGCGCAGTCGCTCAGATCGGCTCGTTGGGCCCACAGGGTCAACCCGAACAGGGCCAGTATCACCAACAGCACCGCTTTGGTCACCATCTTGGTCACGAATCGGACCACCAAGAACATGGCCACCACGATCAGCACGATCAGTACCGGGATCAGCCACAGCAGGGTGTCGACATCGAGCCAATCGGGAAGCACGGCTGCGAGCGTAGTGGGCCCGGTCAACGCCCAGCGGGCACCAGGTAGAGTTGGGCCGACCCCAGACCGTGGAGCGCCGCGTGAGCGAAAATCAGCCCATCTCGTTGTCGACGAGCGGACCACCCGAAACGGTGCTCAATCTCGACGATCACGAGCTGCGAACCGCCCTGGCCGAGGCACTGGCCGCTCCCGAGGCCCAACAACGCGATCTCGTCAGCGAAGTGGTGGTGCGCTGGCCTCGTTCCCTCGACGCCTGGGCTCACCTCGGCCGCCTGGCCCGCGACGACGCCGAGTCGTACGCGGCCTACCGGGTCGGGTACCACCGGGGCCTCGACCGCCTCCGCCAAGCCGGTTGGCGCGGGGCCGGTCCCGTCCGCTTCTCCCACATCGGCAACCGAGGATTCCTCCGCTGTGTCGCCGGGCTTCAGGAGGTGGCCGAGCGCATCGGCGAAGACGACGAGGACGAGCGGTGTGCACTGTTCCTCCGCCAACTCGACCCCGACTGGCCACCCTCCGACATCTGGAGCGACGACTGAGCGACACCGTCGCCGCCATCCTGTGCGGCGGACAGAGCCGGCGTATGGGCCAGGACAAGGCCCTCGTCGAGATCGACGGCCAACCGCTGGTGGCCAGGATCGCCGACCGTTGCCACCGAGGGGGCATCAACTCGGTGGTCGCCGTCGGCGGATCACGAGCACCCCTCGAAGCACTGGGCATCCCGTGGATCACCGACCGATGGCCCGGCGCCGGCCCCCTGGGGGGCATCATCACTGCTCTCGGTGCCTCGACCCCCGATTCCCTGGTGTACATCGTGGCCGTCGATGTGCCCGGTCTACCCCCCGACGCCGTGCACCAGACCGTGGCGGCCCTGGCCGCCGACCCGACAGCCGACGTCGCCCTGCCACTCACCGCCGATGGCCGCCGCCACCATCTCCAAGGGGCCTGGCGGCCCCGAACGGCGCCGGTCCTCGAGCGACTCTTCGATCACGGAGAACGCGCCGTGCGGCGATGCCTGTCCGACCTGGCGGTCGCCGACGTCACCGGCCTCGACCCATCGTCGTTCACCGACGTCGACACCCCCGAAGACCTGGCGGCGTGGACCCGAGGTCACGGGAACACCAGCCCCGACCGATAACCTCGCCGTCAGCAACGCTTCGGAGACCGCCGTGCACGACGACCTCGTTCCCGAGATCGACATCGAAGAGCTCGAGACCCGCATCGCCGAAGGGGCACCCGTCATCGACGTCCGCGAGCCCCACGAACACGCCGAGGCCCACATCGCCGGCGTCACGCTCATGCCGCTCGAATCGGTACCCGACCGGGTGGCCGACGTGCCGACCGATGCACCGGTGTACCTGGTGTGCGCCATGGGCGGCCGCAGCCATCGAGCGGCCGCCTTCCTCCGTCAACACGGCATCGACGCCATCAACGTGGCCGGCGGCACCAAGGCATGGATCGAAGCAGGCAAACCGGTCGACACCGAATGACCGACTACCGCATGGTCGACACCGAGGCCGGCCTGGCCGAGGTCATCGACGCACTCATCGATCAACCCCGATACGCAATCGACACCGAGTTCCACCGCGAGCGCACGTACTACCCGAAGCTCGCCCTAGTGCAGATCGCCTGGCCCGACGATCTGGTCCTCATCGATCCCCTGGCCGTCGACCTGGCGCCACTCGAGAAGGTGCTCGAAGCCGACACCATCGCCGTCATGCACGCCTGCGGGCAGGATCTCGAGGTGCTCGAGCTCGCCACCGGCACCGTGCCGGTCAACCTGTTCGACACCCAAGTGGCCGCCGGATTCCTGGGTATGGCCACACCATCGTTGTCGTCCCTCCACGAACGATTCCTTCAGAAACGTCTGCCCAAAGGCGACCGCCTCACCGACTGGTTGGCCCGTCCCCTCAACCAGGGCCAACTCGACTACGCCGCCTCCGACGTTCGCCATCTGCTCCACATCCACGATCTCATCGCCGACGATCTCCAGAGCCGGGGCCGCACCCGATGGGCCGCCGACGAGTTGGCCGAACAACGCGAACGAGGTCGTTCGGTACGTGACCCCGACGAGGCCTGGCGCAAGATCAAGGAAACTCGTCACCTCAAACCCAAGTCAATGGGAGTGGCCCGGGCGGTCGCAGCCTGGAGAGAGCGCCGGGCCGCCGAGATCGACCAGCCGGTGCGATTCGTATTGCCCGATCTGGCCATCGTGGCGCTGGCCCAGAAACGACCCACCTCACCGGGCGAACTCAAGGGGCTTCGCGGCGTCGACGACCGACATCTGCGTGGTTCAGTGGGCGAGCAGGTCCTGTCGGCGGTGGAGGAGGGGCTGCAATCGCCCGTCACCACGGCCCCCATCAATCGAAACACCGAACCCAAACGCGAGCTGCGGCCCGCGGTCACCCTGGTGAGCGCCTGGGTCTCACAGCTGGCTCGCGAACTGGAGCTCGACGCCACCCTGCTCGGCACCCGAGCCGACATCGAGGCCTTCGTCAGGGGCGACACCGATGCCCGACTCCGCGACGGCTGGCGGGCCCAGGCGGTCGGTGATGCGTTGACCCATCTCCTCGACGGTGAGGCCGCCCTGGCCTTCGACGGCGAGCTGGGCCTGGTTCTCGAGCGCCGCTCCAACGCGGCGCTGCCTCGCGACGACAACTGATCACGCGCGCCGGACCAGCCCTCGTTTCGGGGTACACTGTCGGGTCTGCCAAACACGATCGGGAGTGTGACCGTGAAGAAGGGTCGACACAGGCGATTCGAAGAAGCTCGGGCCCTCAAGCGTTCGCGGGACGTCGACTACGACGACCTCTTCGACAGCCTCAACCCTGACGATGACAACGAACCCAAGCCCGAACACGAGGCATGGGCCGATCTGGCCGAGGAGTCCGAGGACGACGATCCCGGGGCCGACCTCGCCGCTGAGCACAGCGATGGCGACGACGAGGAGTCGACCGCCGAATCGGCCTGAGGGCCCAATGGTCGGTGGCGGACCGCCCGGCGGTCACCCGCCGGTCTGATCGAGGATCTCGTCGAGCTTGAGGATGTCCTCGAACCGCACGATGCCCACGAACACACCGGTGCCGTCGGTCACGGCCAGCTGATCGACATCGCTGCGATCCATGGTGGCGATGGCGTCTCGTAGTGTCCACGACGGCAGCGCCGACTCCAGCTCGGTACGCATCACCGCCTGCATGGCGGTCTCGTCCCACTCGGCTCGATCGATCTCGGCCACGTCCTCGAGGCCGACCATTCCCAGATAGGTGGCGCCGTCGACCACGGGAACCACCACCTCGCGGCGGCCGAGCACGTGCATGAACATGAACTCGCTCACGGTGGCATCGGGAGGCACCGTCAGTACGTCGGTGGTCAGCGCCGATGAGAGCGGCAGCGTGAAGCGCGCTTCGAGGTGGCCTTGACGTTCGTCGCGTTGAAAAGCCGACACCGAGTTCGGCCCGGTGACGAGCTGGCTCATGGCCGCGGCGATCAAGGCAGGAACCACGAAGACACCTCCTCCGGTGGACTCGGCCACGAACATCACGGCCGTGAGGGGCGCTCGGTAGCCCGCACCGAGGAACGCAGCCAGCCCGAGGGTGGGATACAGGGTCGGCTTCTCGGAGTCGAGGATCTCGCTCATGAACTGACCCAGGATCACACCCAGGGTGGCCAAGGGGATGAACACCCCACCGACCCCGCCGGCGGCGATGGTGACAACCGTGGCCGACAGGCGAATTCCGAACAACAGCGCGATCAGTCCGATCCCGTTTTCGGTGACCACCCACTGCATGGCGTTGTAGCCCGGACCCAGGCTGAGCGGCTGCTCGAACAGCGCGTCGCTGGCCAGGACCAGCGCGGCCAGGGTCGCACCACCCAGCAGCACCCGCAGCGGCAGGTTCACGGTCTCGACCGTCTTCGCCCGCCGCACCAGCCAGGCGAACCCACGAGCGGCCAGACCGGCCACGATGCCCAGGACCAGCGCTCCGCCGATGTCGGCGAGGTTGAACTCGAACAAGGCGCCGCCGCCGTCGTCGAACCGGGTGCGGCCGATGAAGGGCACCACCGGGTCGGTGCCGATGAAGAAGACATAACTCACGTATCCGGCGGCCGATGCCACCAGCGCGGGCAGCAGCGCCCGCCGCGTGACGTCATCGCGATAGGGAGCTTCCAGAGCGAAGATGACGCCGGTGGCCGGGGTCTTGAACACGGTCGCCACCCCGGCCGCGGCGCCGGCGGTGAGCAGCAACTTGGTCTCTTCACGGCGGAAGAACTGCCGCACCCGGTCCTGCAGGCTCAGACCGATGGTGGATCCCGCGTAGATGGCGGGACCCTCGAGACCAACACCACCACCCATGCCGATGGTGATGGCACCGGCCACCATCTTGCCTGGGAAGTCGCGCAGCGGCAGGCGGGGATTCCGTTCGTGGAAGCAGCGTACGTATTCGTCGGACGTGGCGGTGGTGGCGCCGGGCGCGGCGTAGTGCATCACCAGGCTGGCCAGAGCCAGGCCCAGGCCCGGGGCCAGCGCCAGCTGCCACAGCTCCATCTGTTCCAGCTCGTGCAGCAGCAGTTCCGACACCACATACTCGAAAACGGCCACGACCAGGCCGGTGATGACGCCGGTCAACACCGACAGGGCCAGCACGCGGACGAAGCGCCCCTTGCTGTTCCCCCGCAGGGAACGCATCAGGTTCACGAGAGCCCCGGTGCGGTGGCGGCGTCGCGCGCCGAAGGGGACTGGGCGACGTTGCTCACCATGGTCGAGGGTATCTGCGCACCTGGATGCTCAGGCGGGCAAACAACACCCATCATGACCCTTGGCGCAGCACCGGGTGGGGGAGGATGACCTCGACCGGGGCGGCCTCGATGTGCGCCACCAGCTGTTGGTACCGATCGGCTCCGATGAGCTCGACCAGCTCGTCGGCCAGGGTGCGATACACCGGCGCCACGTCGACGAATGCCAGCTCGTCCGCGGTACACCACCAGTGGAAGCTGTCACCACCCTCGCCCCAGTCCCGCTGTTTCCATTCCCGGAGCACGAACGTGGTGTGGTCGTTGTCGTCCTCGTGGTACTCCAGGCGCAGCGGCAGTTGCCAACACACCTCGGGTTTCCAGTCGAGCGGGCGCTCACCGTGGGCGACGGCTCCACGATGCAGCGCACAACCCCCTCCACCGGCGAACCCGGGCCGGTTGAGGAAGATGCACGCGTCATCCACGGTTCGGGTGACGTGAGCACCATCGTCGACCACCACCACGTCGTCGTCGCTGCTGATCGGTCGGTGAAACTGCCAGACGTCGGGCGTCAACTGGCGGGCGGCAGCCACCACGCGGTCGCGGTCGGCGTCGTCGGCGAGGTGGGCGCCATGGCTGCAACAACCCTGCTCCAGTTCGGGGGCCGGCTCGTCGCCCACGCCGGGGCAGCCACGATCCCAGACGCACGTCCAATTCGACGTCAGGAACGAGAGGTCGAACATCCACGTCTGCCCGTCGTCATCGTCGAAGGACAACCACTGATGGGCGTCGTTGGCCGTCAACGGGCTGGACCGTCGGCTGGTGTGGCTACCATGCCGTCACCATGGCAGGTGAATTCGACGACATCAGAACCCGGCTGGAACGCATCTCCGAGGAGCTCACCGACCTGGCCATCAGCCGGTTGCGAGATTCGATCGACGCCGGCGGCACCGAATTGCCGGTCGACGAGAAGCGCATCACCCGAGCTCGCCGGGCGGTCGAGAAGGCCATCAACCTGTTGAGCGAGCGCGACGACTTCTGAACGGTCGGCCCGGGCATCATCAAGCGGTGTCGTTCAGTCGACGCACCATCTGACGTAGGCGCGAGTAGCTGGCCCGGTCGAACCGAAAGGCGATGCGGTGACGGTCGATGGCGTCGTCGTCGTCGATCTCGGACTGGGTGGCGTCGATCTTCTCGATGGCGCCCTCGGCGATGATGTCGGCGAATTCGCGATTGAGGTCGGCCAGCTCGGCGTTGTCGACCTCACGGTTCAGTCGCACCACCAGGCGGCTCCCGACGAAGCGCATGGAATGGTACGAGCGGAAGAAGCGGGAGATCTCGTCGACCGCGGCATCGACGTTGTCGGTGATGAACACCAGGTCGAGATCGTGCTCGGAGATCAGGCCCGACCCGGCCAACTCACGCTCGACGAACTCCCGCCACGTGTCCCAGTAGGTGTTGCCGGGCGGATCGAGCAGCACCACCGGGGCCAGATACGACTTGCCGGTCTGCATCAGCGTCAACAATTCGAACGCTTCGTCCATGGTGCCGAAACCACCGGGCAGAAGGGCGTACCCGTGGGTCTCCTTCATGAACGTCACCTTGCGGGTGAAGAAGTAGCGGAAGTTGATGAGCTTGGGGTCGTCGGCGATGAACTCGTTGGCGTCGGCCTCGAAGGGCAACACGATGTTGATGCCGAAGCTGTTCTCCAGCCCGGCGCCTTCGAGACCGGCGGCCATGATGCCCGGGCCGGCCCCGGTCATGACCATCCAGTTCTGGGCGGCCATGGCCGCTCCGAAGTCGCGAGCACAGGCGTAGGCCGGATCGGTGGGTTTGGTCCGGGCTGATCCGAAGATGGTGCACTTGCGTACATCGCGGTAGGGCTCGAACACGTGGAAGGCGTATCGGAGCTCTTTGAGCGCGGCGTTGACCAGCTTCAGGTCGGCTCGCCCCACCCGCTCGCGCCCCATACGGATGGCCGACACCACTGTCTCGAAGACCAGATCGTCGTCGGCGTTGAGCTCGGCCAGATCGACCAGCTCGGCGACGGCACGATCGAGACCGGAATCACCGGTGCGGTAGCGGGGAAGTCGGTCCACGCGGGCTCCTGGGTGGGGGGCGAATCGCCGATGCTACCGGTCGCGGCGGGGGTGGTGGGCGCCTGACTGCTGATCAGGACGGCAGCGTGACCGGCTGGTCGCGAGGCACGGTCACGGCCAACGGTGCCGAGGGGTCGACCCGGCCGTAGGTGGTGGTGCGTTGCACGAGGGTCCGACCGAGCGGCGCCACCAGCCGAGCGAAGTCGGCGCCGGTGACCTCCTGGCCGTGGTCGGCTCCGGCAGCACGGGAGATGTTCTCGTTCATGAGTGTGCCCCCCAGATCGTTGACACCGGCCTGGAGTAGTTGGGTGATGGAACCGAAACCGGCCTTGACCCAGGATCCCTGGATGTTGGGGATCGTGTCGCGGTAGGTGATCCGGGCGACGGAGTGCATCAACAGGTTCTCGCGGAACGTCGGCCCGCGCCGGGCTCGTTTCTGGAGATAGATGGGTGATGCCATGTGCACGAAGGGCAGACCCACGAATTCGGTGAAGCCGCCGGTTTCTCTCTGCAGCGTGCGCGTGCGAACCAGATGGCGAGCCCAGTGCCGAGGGTGCTCGATGGATCCGAACATGATGGTGACGTTCGACCGCAACCCCACCGAGTGCGCAATGCGGTGGGCGTCGAGCCACTCGTCGGTGGTGATCTTGTCCGGACACAACTCGGCCCGGATCTCGTCGTCGAGAATCTCGGCCGCCGTGCCCGGTAGCGAGCGCAGCCCGGCCTCCATCATTCTGCGCAGATAGACATCGAGCGGTTCGGCCAGCCGGCGGGCCCCTTCGGTCACCTCCAGCGCAGTGAACCCGTGCACGTGTATGTCGGGCACGGCGTCCTTCACCGCCCGGGTGACGTCGATGTAGTAGTCGCCGTCGAAATCGGGGTGGATGCCACCCTGGAGGCAGACCTCGGTGGCACCGGCCGCGGCCGCCTCCACCACGCGCTCGGCGATGTCGTCGAGGGTCAGCAGGTACGGCGCACCCCGGAGATTCAGCGACAGCGGGCCCTTGGAGAACCCGCAGAACCGACACTTGAAGGTGCACACGTTGGTGTAGTTGATGTTGCGATTGGCGACCCACGTGACCTCGTCGCCGACGAGCTCGCGGCGCAACTCATCGGCTACCTCGGCCACGGCCACCACCTCGGGTCCGCGTGCGGAGAAGAGGGTGACGATCTCGTCGAGGCCCACCTCCTCACCGGCCTGCACCCCGGCCAGCACCTCGCCGACCGGCCCATGAGCCGCGGCCCGGCCGGGCACGAGCACCACCGGATCGATCGGGCTGCCCGAGTACCACGCCGTGTTGTTCTCTCCCACCACCACCACATCGGCGCCGTCGGTGACGTGGCGGTTCTCCATCGTGCGTTCGGGGAAGACCGCCCCCGGGTCATCGCGTCCCAACGACTCGGCATCGCTGCGATCGAGGACGGCGAAGGCCAGGTCGGGATGGAGCCACCGAGCGGGATCCTGGGCGAACTCGGGGTAGATGGTGAGCCGGGGAGCCAGCACGAAGCCGGCCGCCTCGGTGGTCTCCCGAAGCCGATCGAGCGCGGGCCAGGGTCGCTCGGGATTGACGTGATCGGCCGTCACCGGCGACACGCCGCCCCAGTCGTCGATCCCGGCATCGAGAAGTTTCCCGAAGTCGTCGGAGAGATTGGGCGGTGCTTGTACGTGGACCGTGTCGGGCAGGATCAGCCGGGCCAGGGCAATGGCCTCGAGGTAGTCGTCGGGAGGACAGGCGGGGGCCCGATGCATGGCCGTGCCGGCCTTGGGCAGGAAGTTCTGGACGATCACTTCCTGGATGTGCCCGTGTCGCTCGTGCTGGGAAGCAATGGCGTGGAGCGCGTCGATGCGGTCCTGGCGGGTCTCGCCGATACCAACGAGGATGCCGGTGGTGAAGGGCACGGCCGCCTCGCCGGCCGCATCGAGCGTGGCCAAGCGGCGTTCGGGTGTCTTGTCGGGCGATCCGGCGTGACATTCCAGCTCGGCGAGCGTCTCGAGCATCATGCCCTGGGACGGGGCCACCCGACGGAGCCGGCTCAGCTCATCGGGATACAGCGCGCCGGCGTTGGCGTGAGGCAGCAGACCGGTTTCGGACACCACCAGCTCGGCCATGGCCTCCAGGTAGTCGATGGTGGTGGCGTATCCGTGCTGGTCGAGCCACTGCTGGGCGGCTGGATAGCGCAGTTCGGGCCGTTCGCCGAGCGTGAACAACGCTTCGTGACAACCCACCCGGGCCCCGGCACGGGCCACGGCGACCACCTCGTCGGCCGCCATGTAGGGATGTTCGAGCCGCGCGGGGGGCTGGGCGAAGGTGCAATAGCCGCACTTGTCGCGGCACAACATGGTGAGGGGGATGAACACCTTGGGCGAATAGGTCACCCGGCGCCCGAACAGGGCATCGCGGCGCTCGCGTGCGGCCTGCATGAGGGCGTCCAGAGGCAGATCGAGGTCGGTCAAGAGGTCTCCCGGACTCAGCGGTTTTCGCGGCTTCGGATCTCGCGAGCGTCGACCGCCTCGCGACAGGTGGGGCAGCGCACTGCGTGTTCGACCGGCGTGCCGCAGCGGTCGTGCACCAAGACGGTGGGCGGGGGACCGTCGGTGCACCACCGATCACCCCACTGCATGAACGCCACCAGGGCAGGGGACAGGTCACGCCCCATCTCGGTCAGGCGGTACTCGTGGCGCAGCGGGCGCTCCTGGTACGGCACCCGTTCGAGGATGCCGCTGTCGACCAGGTTGGCCAGGCGGTCGGTGAGCAGATTGCGGGCGATACCCAGATCACGCTGCAGATCGGTGAACCGGTGTAGTCCGCGAAACACGGCCCGCAGCACCAGCAGTGTCCAGCGGTCGCCGATGAGGTCGAGCGTTCGTTGGATGCTCGACCCCGCGGGGGTGCTGTCGACGACGGAGGGGGCCACGGGGGCACTCTAACGATAGTCGGTTTCGAAATGCAACCGACTCGGCTGCGGGTCCGATCAGAGCCGGTCGGCCTCTTCGCGCAAGGTGCCCAGCAGCTCGTCGAAGCTCTTCTCGAAGGCCGTCACCCCTTCGTGTTCGAGTTGAGCGGTGACGTCATCGAGATCGACACCCACGGCGGCGCATCCGTCGATGACCGCCTGGGCCCCCTCGACGTCGACGTCGATGGTGCGCTCGATACGCCCGTGGTCGATGAAGGCCGCCAAGGTGTTGTCGGGGAGGGTGTTCACCGTGTCGGGGCCGATGAGCTCATCGACGTACAAGGTGTCGGGGTAGGCGTCGTTCTTGATCGAGGTCGACGCCCACAACGGTCGCTGGACCCGAGCCCCTCGAGCGACCAGGGCCTCCCAGCGCGGGCCACGAAAGGTGTCGCGGAAGGCGGCGTAGGCCAGCTTGGCGTTGGCGACGGCCACCCGGCCCCGCAAGGCCAGCGCCGCTTCGCTGCCGATGGCCTCGAGACGACGATCGACCTCGGTGTCGACG
Source organism: Acidimicrobiales bacterium (assembly GCA_051011595.1). Classification (GTDB taxonomy): domain Bacteria; phylum Actinomycetota; class Acidimicrobiia; order Acidimicrobiales; family SHLQ01; genus JAOUEE01. The sequence goes on along the minus strand of JBPCTQ010000384.1, from coordinate 28,777 downwards.
CGGCTGACGAAGAACGACGCCACGCTGGAAACTCCTGACAGGTCGCCCTCACAGGCTTCGAGCCCGGCCAGATACGCCTCCATGACCGCCCGGTGACGATCGACCGAGAACAGCAGCGTCACGTTGATGCTGCGTCCTTCGCTGATCATGGTTTCGATCGCCGGCAGGCCGGCCAGGGTGCCCGGGATCTTCACGTACAGGTTCGGGGCGGCGATCGACTGATCGAGCCCTCGGGCCGCGGCTTCGGTGCCGGCGGTGTCGTGGGCCAGGCCCGGGTCGACCTCGACCGAGACGTACCCGTCGAGCCCGTCGGTGGTGTCGTACACCGGGCGCAGCAGCGCCAGAGCATCGACGATGTCGGTGGTGACAAGGCCCCAGTAGGACTCTTCGACCGAGGCCCCCGAACCCAACAGGTCGGCGAACTGTTCGGTGTAGTCGCTGCTGCCGGCAATGGCCTTCTGGAAGATGCTGGGGTTCGACGTGAGCCCCCTGACCCCGTCGTCGACCCAGCGACTCAGCTCACCACTGGTGATCCAGCCGCGTCGGAGGTTGTCGAGCCACGGGCTCTGGCCCTGCTGGTCGAACAGATCGTGCAGGCGGGTCATGGGTCCTCCCCAACAGTGGGCTCAGGCGAGCAGGCGACGAGCACGGGCCAGCACGGCATCGGGCGAGATCCCCAGCTCGGACAGCACGGTATCGCCCGGCGCCGAGGCTCCGAACCGATCGATGGCCACGACGTCGTCGACCCACCGGTACCAACCAGCGGAGACGCCGGCCTCCACGCCCAACGACGGCACACCGGTGGGGAACACCTCGTCGTGGTAGGAGTCGGGCTGTTGCTCGAAATGCTCCCAACACGGCATCGACACCACCCGAGCCCGCACATCGTCGGCCGCCAGCTGCTCGGCGGCCATCACGGCCACCGCAACCTCGGACCCGGTGGCCGCGATGATCAGGTCGGGGGCGCCGCCGGGATCGACCAACGTGTACGCGCCACGATCGACCGGCGCGGCCTGGGTGCCGTCGAGCACGGGAACATCCTGGCGGGTGAGAATGAGCGCACCGGGCCCGTCGCCGTCGACGATGGCGGTCCAGCACGCCGCCACTTCATTGGCATCGGCCGGCCGGTAGACGGGTAGATCGGGGATGGCCCGCAGGGCGGCCACCTGCTCCACCGGCTGGTGGGTGGGACCGTCCTCGCCGACCCCGACCGAGTCGTGGGTCCAGACGAACACCGACTTGGCCCCCGACAACGCGGCCAGGCGCACCGCAGGCCGCATGTAGTCGCTGAAGACGAGGAACGTGCCCCCGATGGGCACCGTGCCGCCGTGGAGGGCCATGCCGTTGAGAATGGCCCCCATGGCGTGTTCGCGGATACCGAAGGCGATCTGACGTCCGCTCCGTTCGGTACGAGACAACAAACCAACACCAGGGAGGGTGGTGCCCGTGTTCCCGGTGAGATCGGCCCCACCACCCATGAGCCCGGGAACCACGTCGATCATGGCCTCGAGGCACTTGCCGCTGGCCTTGCGGGTCGCCACGTTGGTGCCGGTCTCCCAGCTGGGCAGCTTCTGTGTCCACCCGTCGAGGCCGACACCCGCAATCGCCGCGTCGTAGGCCCCCCGGTCGCCGGAAAACGCGGCCGACCGCTCTCGCCACTGCTGGTGGGCATCGGCGCCCCGGCGGCCGGCTTCCCGGTACAACGAGAGCACCTCGTCGGGCACGTGGAAGGGTTCGTCGGGCAGACCCATGGTGGCCTTGGTCTCGGTGATGGCTTCGGCATCGAAGGCCAGGCCGTGGGCCTCGTGGTGATCGGTCAACGACGGTGACGGCGTCCCGATGTGGGTGCGCAGCACCACCAGGCTGGGCCGGTCTTCGACGGCCATGGCCGTGCGCAGCGCGTACTCGATGGCGTCGAGGTCTTCGCCCGCCTCACCCATGTCGATGACGTGCCACCCGTAGGCCTCGAAACGAGCGGGCGCATCATCGGAGAGCGCCAACTCGGTGGGCCCGTCGATGGAGATGTGATTGTCGTCGTAGATGTAGGTGAGCCGGCCCAGCCCCAGGTGCCCGGCCAGAGAAGCGGCTTCGTGGCTGACCCCTTCGCTGAGATCACCATCGGACACGATGGCGAAGGTGTTGTGGTCACAGACTTCGGCGCCGAAGCGTTCACGAAGTGACTGCTCGGCAATAGCCATACCCACACCGTTGGCGAATCCCTGGCCCAGGGGGCCGGTGGTGACCTCGACTCCGGCGGTGTGGCCCACCTCCGGGTGACCGGGCGTGGCCGAACCCCACTGCCGGAACTGACGCAGGTCGTCGAGCTCGAGGCCCTGGCCGGTGAGGTAGAGCATCGAGTAGAGCAGCACCGAGGCATGGCCGGGAGACAAGATGAAGCGGTCGCGGTCGTCCCACTCGGGGTCGGCGGCGTCGTAGTTCATGATCCGCGTCCACAACACGTGGGCGAGCGGGGCCAAGGCCATGGCGGTGCCCTGATGACCGGAGCGGGCCGCGTGGGGGGCGTCCATCGACAGGCCTCGGATGACATCGATGGCGCGGCGTTCCAGATCGGGTTCCACGGTTGCTGGCAGGCTCCTGTTCGACGGTGCCCAGACCCTACCGATCGAGCCCCGGCAGTGCGGGACTTTGCTCGAAGCCGTCGGCGGGTTCAGCTGCCGTGAGGTTCGAGCAGCAGGATCGAGGCGGTGAAGCCGTGCGCCGCGTTGCGGCGACCGATGGGACCGATCTCGCCGGCACAGAACATTCCGGCGGTGGCTCCGCCGGTGGCGGCGTGTACCAGTCCGGCGTCGTGATGGGGTTCTCCGAACAACATCTCACCCCGACCGGTGCAGGTGAACACCAGCGCACCAGCGGCGTCGCGTCCGGCCAGCAACGCCCGCAGGTCCTCATCGGCCGTGTCGGCGTCACGAACCTGGAACTGCACGATCGTGCCGACATCGGGCTGGTCGCCGATGGCCACCGCCCCCACCGAGCGGTCCGCGCCCAGCACCGAACGAATCAGGAAGTCGCCGCGATCGAACGACTCCTGTTGTTCGTCGACGACCAGTCCCACGTGTAGTCCCCGGGCCATGAGGTTGCGCTGCCCCTCGGCTGCGGTGTCGATGAGGTGCTGCAGCCGATCGAGCGCCGGCTGTCCGCCCAGTTCGTAGACGACGTTGCGTTCGGCCCGGGTGACCACGTACGGCTCGCCGATGGGACGACAGCCCTGCGAGACGATGATCTCGGTGCCCACGACATCGGCCAACAACACCCCAACGGCACCCTGCTCGATGATGGTGCCGTCGATGATCAGGCGATTTCCACCCGGTCCTCGCGCCGCGGAGGCCAAGCCGCCCACGGCTCGAAGCTGCGGGTACTGCGAACCCAGGGCGTCGAGGAACTGATCGGTCGGGAAGCTGTAGGGGTCGGCCAACAGCAGCAACGTGCGGGCGTCGACGGCTTCGTCGGGCATACCCACCACCGCGGTGCCGTCCGGACTGTCGACCACATCGAGACGGACCGGCTCGACCGCCCCGACCTGGCCGGCCCACAACACCACCGCCGGCGCCTCCTCGATCTCCTGAGGACCGGCGAGAATCGACACCGCGGTCGAGCCCAGAAGCACGGCGGGGGAGAGAAGCTCGCGCACCGCCTGCACCATGTCCTCGACCACTCCTGTGTGGGGCGCGGTGACGAACAACACCGCCAAATCAGGCGACGGCCCGATCTGGTCGATCACCTCACCGATCACCTCACCGATTGCGTGCGAGGGCAGTGGGTGTTCGGAGGCAGCGGCGGCGAACCGGGCCATCGACGGCGCCTCAGCCAGGAGCCAGCATGGTGAACGGCACCACCGTCACCGGGCCCATGTCGATGCGACAGTGGGCTTCCACCGTGTCGTAGTCCGCGAACTCGAGCTCGGCCTGCACCAGTCGATAGGCGAACTTCCCGGGTTCGACCTGCAGCGGCTGTGCGTTGCGGGCCACCTCCTCGCCGTTCATGTGGAACACGACCTCGAGGGCCCCCGACCCCGTACCGTCGGGCGGGCATCGGACGAGCACCACCATGTGTGGTGTCCACGTGAATGGCACCGGTTCGGGAGCAGCGCCGGAGAACTTCACCCCGGTGAGGTCGATGTGAGTCGCTCCGCCATCGACGGGACGGAGGTCGATGTTGTCGATGTACAGCGCGGCAATGATGTCCATCACCTGACGCTAGCCCGCGTCGGCTCGTCGGCGACTCGGTCCGTGTGGTGACCGACGGCTCGAGCGAGCACCTAGCCTTGGGCACCGATGCGTCGCCTTCTCCTCCCCGCACTCTTGTTGGTGGCCACCGGTGTGGCCGTGCTCGGCGCCGTGATCTCGGACCGGGGCAACACCAACGAACCCTCCGGCGAGGCCGCCACCGCCCCGGCCGCGGCCACACCGGTTCTGTCGCCGCGGCGAGTGCCCACCCTGCTGGTGGAGCCGCGCGCCGATGCCGCACTCGACGAGGTGCTCACCGACATCGTGGCCGAGAGTCCCGAGGGGACATGCCTGGTGGTCACCCGCGATGGCGCCACCATCTTCGCCCACAACCCCGACCGGTGGATGGTGCCGGCGTCCACCGAGAAGATCTTCACGGCCGCCGCCGCCCTCGACGGGCTCGGCCCCGATCACACGTTCACCACCGAGGTTCGTCTCACCGACGAGATCGGGGTCGACGGCGTCCTGGTCGGCGACGTCTGGCTCCTCGGTGGTGGCGACCCGGTACTCGACACCCCCGGCTACCTGGCCCGATTCCCCACCGCCCGCCCGGCCACCGATCTGGAAGGGCTGGCCGACGAGCTGGTCGGCGCCGGGCTCACTCAGATCGAGGGAGCGGTGTTCGGCGACGAATCCCGCTACGACGCGGCCCGGACCGTGCCGTCGTGGAGCGAAGCCAACGTGGCGGCCAATCGATCCGGTCCGTTGTCGGCGTTGATGATCAACGACGGGTTCGACAGCTTCCCCGAAGACTCACCCGACAATGCCTCGGCGTCACCATCGTCGGACCCGGCCGCGTCGGCTGCCGCGGTCTTCGACGACTTGCTCGAGGCACGCGGTGTCACCATCAGCGGCGGCGCCGGATCGGGCCTCCTTCCCGGACAGACCGTGCTCGTGGCGTCCGCCGAGTCACCGCCGCTGCGCGAGATCCTCGTGCAGATGAACACGTTCAGCGACAACACCACGGCTGAGCAGCTGGTCAAGGAGCTGGGGGTCGCGGTCGGTGTGGCCGGGACAACGGCAGCCGGTACCGACGTCGTGGTCGACACCCTCACCGAGCTGGGGGCACAGACGGTGAGCGTCGCCGACGGATCAGGGCTGTCGCGCGACAACATCACCACCTGCACGGCCCTCACCACCACATTGGACCATCACGGGCCGGAGTCGCCGCTCGTGGCCAGCCTGGCGGTCGGCGGCGAAACCGGAACGCTGGCCGGTCGTTTCCTCGACGCCAGCACTCGGGGTCGGGTGCTGGCCAAGAGCGGCAGCCTCGCCGATGCCAGCGGCCTGGCCGGCATGGTGCGCACGCCGAGTGAGCGGATGTTGACCTTCGCCTACCTGGTGAACGGCCCGATCATCGACCAGGCCGCCATCGACGCCCTCACCCAGGAGCTCGCCGAAGCGCTCACGTCGTGGCCCGACGGTCCCGACATCGCCGACGCGGCGCCCGCCGACACCGGATCGTGACCGAACCGGCCGGACCGACTCCCATGTTTCCGCTGGGCACGGTGCTGCTGCCCCACAACGCCTTGCCGCTGCACGTGTTCGAACCCCGCTACCGCACCATGATCGACCGGGTCGTGGCCGGCGATGGCCGCTTCGGTGTGGTCCTCATCGAGCGGGGGAGCGAGGTGGGCGGCGCCGATGTCCGCACCGACGTGGGATGCCTGGCCGAGATCCGGGAGCTGCAAGCCTTCGACGACGGCCGCTACGCGCTCATCGCCGTCGGAGTCGAGCGGATCCGGATCCTCCGGTGGTTACCCGACGATCCCTTCCCCCGCGCCGAGACCGAACCGTGGGAACACCCGCCACCGGGGGCCGACGAACAGGCGGCGGCCGATGTGATGGCACGGCTGAGGCGAGCACTGGCCCTCAAGGCCGAGATCGGCGAACCATCGGCCCCGGCCACTGTTGAGCTCGACGCCCCTCCCGATGTCATGATCGACGTGGCTGCGTCGCTGGCTCCGATCGGCGCACTCGACAAACAGACGCTGCTCCAATGCCACCATCGGGCCGGCCGGGCCCAACAACTCCTCACCCTGCTCGACGACGAGATCGAGGTGTTGGAAGCCCGGATCCAGATGCGCTGATCGACCCCCCGAGCGGAAACGTGCCTGCCGACGAGCCCGCGGTAGGGTGTCGGCTCGTTCGGAGGAGGCACACAATTGGCGAACGAGGAAAATCCGATCACCGAAGCAGTCGAAATGGTCAAGGCCTACGCGCGCCAAGAGACCATCGATCCGCTGAAGCGGCTGGGCCCCTACCTCAAGTTCGGGGTTCCTGGCGGGGTGGCCGCCGCGCTGGGGTTCTTCTTCCTCAACCTGGGAGTGCTCCGATTCATGCAGCGGCGCGGCTCGTGGGTCACGGGCAACTTGTCATGGGTGCCGTACCTGGTGACGGTCTTGTTCACCATCGTTTTGTGCGCTGTCTTCGCGGAGATGATCAAGAGGAGCGGTAAATGAGCGAAACCCCGAGCGAGACCCCCATCACCCGCGACGATCTCGAGATGAAGCTGCGACGCGTGCAGTCCGATGTCGAGGCCCGCACCGAGAGCGCCAAGAGCACACTCATCCCCGTGGCGATCCTGGGCGGTGTGCTCGTGCTGGTGATCGTGTACTTCGTCGGCAAGCGGGTGGGAACCAAGAAGTCGGCCATCGTCGAGATCCGGCGCATCTAGTACCCATGCTGCCCATCACTCCGAAGGGCTTTCGGCGCTACGTCAAGTACAACGCCACCCGCAAGGGCCTCTTCGGCGGCTCCAAGCTGTGGCTGGGTGTCTATGCCGCGGGCCGCCTCCGGACCTTCTCCGGGCAACTGTCCAAGAAGGGTGAAGCGCCGTTGGTGTTCAGCGGCCCCGTGTCCGAAGGCCACTGGGCCCAGGTCGTACACGAAAACCCTCGCCCCGACCGGTCGGCGGTGAAAGCCGGCCAGCGGGCCGCCACCAAAGCCGATCGACTCAGTCGCAAGGCCGAAGCCCGACCCACCGACCGCAACATTCGCCGGGCCGTTCGTGCTCAGGTCCGCTCCGGTCGGCGGAATCGCTCGCTCGGTCCCGAACGGGTGGCCGTCGCCACGTTGTCCGTCGATCCGTCACTCCTGAGCCGACGCCAACGCCGACGGCTGGCCAAGGCTCAGATCGCTCCACTCAACAAGATGGAGAAGCTGGCCCGAAAGGCGATCCGCGAGTATCCATGATCGTCGTTCTCCGCAATCCGACGCGTGAGGTCGACGTCCGGGGCCCGAAGTCGGTCGCCGATCTGATCGCCCAGTTCGACCTCAACCGGGAGTCGGTGTTGGTCATACGCAACGGCACGCTCGTTCCCGGCGACGAACTGCTGCCCGACGACAGTCGAATCGAGCTGCGCAGCGTCATCAGCGGCGGAGCCCGACCGTGAAGTGCCGGGTGTGCCGAGGACCGGCGGTGATCGACATCCGCCGCCACAACGCCAACTTCTGCATCGAGCACTTTCTCCGCCTGTGTCGCGATCAGACGGCGCGGGCCATCAAGGACTTCTCGATGCTCGAACCCGACGACCGGATCCTGGTGGCGGTGTCGGGGGGCAAGGATTCACTCGCCGTCTGGGACATCCTCAACGAGCTCGGCTATGACGCCGACGGTTTCATCGTCGGTCTCGGCATCGGCGACTATTCGGAGACCTCCAGTGCCCACGCCCGCCGTTTCGCTGAGGATCGCGGGCTCACCCTGCACGAGTTGGACCTGCGCAACACCTACGGCATCGACGTACCCAACGGCAGCCGGGCGGCGCGGCGCAGTCCCTGTTCGGCGTGTGGCCTCTCCAAACGGCATCTGTTCGACAAGGCCGCGCTCGACGGGGGCTACGACGCCGTGGTCACCGGCCACAATCTCGACGACGAGGCGGCCGTGCTCATGGGAAACGTGTTGCACTGGCACACCGACTATCTGGCTCGCCAGTACCCGCTCCTCCCCGCACGCGACGGCTTCCCTCGAAAGGCCAAACCGCTGGTTCGTCTCACCGAGCGGGAGACCGCGGCCTACTGCGTGCTTCGCGGGATCGACTACCTCATCGACGAATGCCCCATGGCTGCGGGCAACAAACACCTGCGTTACAAGGACGCGCTGAACGACATCGAGCTCCACTCACCCGGGGCCAAGTACGACTTCTTCTTCGGGTACCTGGCGCGCGCCAAGGACCACTTCGACAGCGCCGACATCGAGCGGGACGATCTCGAGCCCTGTCGAAGCTGCGGTGCACCGACCACCACCGAGGTCTGCGCCTTCTGCCGGCTGGTGGAACGAGCCACCGAGGCCCAACCCGTCCACTTCGACCGCACCCGCCACCGGCGACCACGTCAGGCCACACCATGAGCACGTTCTCCGCAGGTGACGAGGCGATGCTGGTCGACCGCAAGAACCGGCGGTACCTGCTCACCCTGGCTGCCGGCGAGGAGTTCCACAGCCACGCCGGCATCGTGCGTCACGACGACCTGATCGGCCAGGAGGAAGGTTGTCTGGTGGCCGCCAGCCGAGGGGCGCGCTACACCGCGGTGAAGCCGACCCTGTCGGAGTTCGTGTTGAAGATGCCGCGTGGCGCGCAGGTCATCTATCCCAAGGACCTGGGCCCGTTGTTGTTGCTGGCCGACATCGAACCGGGTGTGGAGGTGTTCGAATCCGGCATCGGCTCGGGGGCCACCTCCACCACCATGTTGCGGGCCGGCGCCGACATCACCGGGTACGAACTACGCGAGGACTTCGCGGCCCGCGCCCAGGCCAACGTCGAACGGTTTCTGGGCCAGGCCTACGATCCGGACCGGTACCACCTGCACATTCGAAACGCCTACGACGGCATCGAGCACGGCCCCTTCGACCGGGCCATCCTCGATCTCCCCGAGCCCTGGCGAATGACGCCCCACCTGGCCACCGCGCTACGGCCGGGGGGCATCGTGGTGGCCTACACCCCGTCGATGACCCAGGCGCAGCAGTTCCGGGCCGCGCTCGCCGAAGGTCCGTATGCCCTGGCGGAGACGCTGGAAGTCCTGCACCGTGGCTGGCACATCGAAGGAGCTGCGGTGCGTCCCGACCATCGCATGGTGGCCCACACCGGGTTTCTCACCCATGCTCGCCGAGGGCAGAGCGGCCCCCTCGATCTCAGCTGAGGCGGCCGGGTGGCCGCCCGAACCGGGCGCGGCTGAACCGTCGAGCTACCCCTCCATCGCGGGGGCGCAGGCCACAGCTCGGCCGCCACGACTGGGCCAGAGGAGCGGGCCAGTGTGGCGGTGTCGTCGGCAGCGCCGACGACCAGGCGAGGGTCAGACCTCGATGTAGATGCACTCGCCGGGGCATTCCTCGGCCGACTCGATGACCGCTTCTTCCTGGCCGTCGGGCACGTTGGCCAGCCCCTCGGGGCCGCCCGGATCGGAGAACACCTTGTCGCCTTCGGCCACGTACGCCAGACCGTCGTCGAGCAGCTTGAAGACATCGGGAGCGATTTCCTCGCAGAGACCGTCGCCGGTGCACAGATCCTGATCGATCCAGACCTTCATCGTGATTTGCTCATTCTTTCGTGGGTATCGAGTGCCGCCGCCAATCTCCATCGGTCAGCGGCCACCGGAACTGTACGAAACCGGTACCGGCCGACAAAGGTCAGCGGAACAGACGCGCGCAGTGTATCCGTGCCCACCGGCGGCCCCTACCAACCGTGACGGCAGGCACCCGATCGGCGCCAAACCCTCCTGGGGGCGTCCCCGATGCCGACAATGGGACGTGTAGGGTCATCGCCATTCGCCGGTGATGCCGGAACGCAGGAGGTGGTTGCCGTCAACGAGCAACAGCGACTCGAAGCCGAGCTGCAACAGCTTCGGCTCCAGGCCCACGACCTCGAAGAGGAGGTGGCCACCCTCCGACAACGCCTCCAGGACGCTCCCAAACGGGTGCGCACCCTCGAGGAACGTCTCCTCGAGACGAAGGGGCAGCTGGCCCAGGCCGTCTCCCAGAACGAGAAGCTCACCTACACCCTGCGCGAGGCCCGCGAACAGATCACGGCCCTACGCGAAGAGGTCGAGAAGCTCACCCAACCGCCATCGGCCTACGGCACCGTCCTCGGCCGCAACGACGACGAGACCGTCGACGTCTACTCCGGCGGCCGCAAGATGCGGGTGGCCGTACATCCCGACCTCAACGGCACGCTCGAACCGGGCCAGGAGGTGGCGCTGAACGAGTCGCTCCACATCGTGCTGTCGCGCGCCGCCGACACCACCGGCGACATCGCCAACCTCAAGGAGATGCTCACCGACGGCCGCGCCATCATCGTCGGGCGGGCCGACGAGGAGCGGGTGGTCGAGGTGGCTGCCCACGTCGACCGTTCCACCCTGCGCTCGGGCGACCAGATCCTCATCGATGCCCGGGCGTCGGTGCTGCTGGAACGTCTGCCCCGACCCGAGGTCGAGGAACTGGTCCTCGAAGAAGTCCCCGACGTCACCTACGACAACGTCGGCGGTCTCGACAGCCAGATCGAACAGATCACCGATGCCGTCGAGCTGCCCTTCCTGCATCAGGACCTGTTCGGCGAGTTCGACCTGCCGGCGCCCAAAGGCATCCTGCTCTACGGGCCGCCGGGCTGTGGCAAGACCCTCATCGCCAAGGCGGTGGCCAACAGCCTGGCCAAGAAGGTGGCCGAGGCCACCGGCGACACCGAAGCCCGCAGCTTCTTCTTCAACATCAAAGGTCCCGAGCTGCTCAACAAGTACGTGGGTGAGACCGAGCGCCAGATCCGGCTGGTGTTCCAACGAGCGCGGGAGAAGGCCGACGAAGGTTGGCCGGTCATCGTCTTCTTCGACGAGATGGAGTCGCTGTTCCGCACCCGCGGCTCGGGGATCAGCTCCGACATCGAGTCCACCATCGTGCCCCAGCTGTTGGCCGAGATCGACGGGGTCGAGACACTACGAAACGTGATGGTGATCGGCGCCTCCAACCGTGAAGACCTCATCGACCCCGCCATCCTGCGGCCGGGCCGACTCGACGTGAAGATCAAGATCGAACGGCCCGATGTCATGGCGGCCAGCGCCATCTTCGGCCGGTACCTCACCGACGCCGTCCCCATCGACGACAACGTCGTGAGCACCATCGGTGGTGGCGACACCAACAAGGCCATCCAGGCCATGATCGAAGAAACCGTCACCGACATGTACCGCGAGGACGACAAGAACCGCTTCCTCGAGGTCACCTACCAGAACGGCGACAAAGAAGTCATGTACTTCAAGGACTTCTCCTCGGGGGCCATGATCGAGAACGTGGTGCGCCGGGCCAAGAAGCTGGCCATCAAACGCATCCTCACCGGCGGCAGCCGGGGTATCCGCACCGAGGACCTGCTGGCGGCCGTGGCCCAGGAGTTCCGAGAGCACGAAGATCTGCCCAACACCACCAATCCCGACGATTGGGCCAAGATCTCGGGCAAGAAGGGCGAACGCATCGTGTACGTCCGCACCCTCATCTCCCAGGGCGACGACGCGGCGGGCGGCGGTCGCAGTATCGAACGAGTGGGGACCGGCCAGTACCTCTGAGCCATCACCAACCCCGGAATGTCGTCGCGGGCGGCTAGGTTGGCGCGCGCATGGCGATTCAGAAGACATTCGGCCTCGAAACCGAGTACGCCATCGTGTTACGCGGGGCCGAGGAGTCCAACCCCATCGCGGCCTCGTCGCTGCTGATCAACGCCTACCTGGGGTCGGCCGAAGACGCCGGGCCCAACCGGCGAGTGGGTTGGGACTTCGAAGACGAGACACCGGCCAACGACGCTCGGGGGCCCATGCCCCTCGGCGCCATGCCGCCCGAGGTCGAAACCCACCTGGTCAATGCCGTGCTCACCAACGGGGCCCGCTACTACGTCGATCATGCCCACCCCGAGATGTCCACCCCCGAGGTGGCCGATCCGCTCAGCGCCGTGCGTTACGACCGGGCGGGCGACCTCATCGCCATCGAATCGATGCGCGCCGCCCAGTCCTTGTTGCCCCCCGGCCAGGAGCTGGTGGTGTACAAGAACAACTCCGACGGCAAAGGCAATTCCTACGGCTGCCACGAGAACTACCTCATGGACCGGGCCTGCCCCTTCGGTCGCATCGTGGTGCACGCCACCGCCCACTTCATCACCCGCCAGATCTTCACCGGAGCCGGCAAGCTGGGGGTCGAGGCCATGGGTCGGGCCAACGACGACGTCAGCTATCAGCTCACCCAGCGGGCCGACTTCTTCGAGGAAGAGGTCGGGCTGGAGACCACCCTCAAGCGCCCCATCATCAACACCCGCGACGAACCCCACGCCGACCCACAGAAGTACCGCCGCCTGCATGTCATCGTGGGCGACGCCAACCTCTGTCAGGTGGCCACGTTCTTGAAGGTGGGTACCACCGGGTTCGTGCTCAGCTTGATCGAAGACGATCTGTTACCCACCGAGCTCCATTTCGCCAACCCGGTGGAGGCCATGCGGGAGGTCTCACACGACCTGTCGGTGTCGACACCACTCCGGCTCGACGACGGCACCAGCGTCACCGCATTGGAGGTGCAGTGGGAGCTGTACGAGCGGTCGCGAAAGTACGCCGAGGAGCGAGGCACCGACGCGGTGGGGGGAGCATCGGCCGAGCTGGTCCTCGATCGGTGGGAAGCGGTCCTGACCGACCTCGAACGCGACCCCATGAGCCTCGGCGGTCAGGTCGACTGGGTCACCAAGTATCAGCTGCTCGACAGCTACCGCGAACGACACGAGCTGGCGTGGGACGACGCCCGGCTGGCCGCCATGGGCATCCAGTACCACGATCTGCGACCGACGAAGTCGCTGTTCGCCCGGCTGCCGCACGAAGTGCTCGTCGACGACGACGAGGCCCGTCCGGCCATGACCGACCCGCCGATCGACACCCGGGCCTATTTCCGAGGTGAGTGCCTCAAGCGCTGGCCCGGTTCGATCGTGGCCGCCAACTGGGACTCGATGGTGTTCGACGTGGATGAGGACCCCCTGCGCCGGGTTCCGATGATGGAACCAACTCGCGGGACCGCGGCCCATGTCGGTACCTTGTTGGATGAGTGTGAAACGCCGGCCGAGCTCATCGATCGACTCCAGCATTGATCCCAACCGGTCGACCTTCCAAGGAGAACCACCATGGCTGAACGCGAACAGATCCGCCGCAACAAACCCTCCGAGACCGACGAGAGCGTCGAAGAGACGCCCGCCGCGTCGGAAACGGGCGAGAAACTCAAGAGTGAGCTCGACGAGCTGCTCGACGAGATCGACGAGGTCCTCGAGACCAACGCCGAAGACTTCGTGAAGAGCTACATCCAGAAGGGCGGCGAGTGACCGTTCCGATCTTCGGTCCCGGCGACGACCCGGGGCCGAGCTTCACCAACCTGCTGCGCAGCAGCGGGCTCGAACCGCCGCTGCCCGATGGTGATGTCGGCGAGGTGTTCCCGCTGGCCCACGGCACCACGGTGGTGGCCATCCGGTACAACACCGGCGCCTTGATCGCCGGTGATCGCCGGGCCACCTCGGGTCACCTCATCAGTCACCGATCCATCGAGAAGGTGTTCCAGGCCGACCGCCACTCCGGCGTGGCCATCGCCGGCGCAGCCGGACCGGCCATCGAGATGGTGAAACTCTTCCAGCTCCAACTCGAGCACTACGAGAAGGTGGAGGGCAACGCCCTCAGCCTGGAGGGGAAGGCCAACCAGCTGGGCCAGATGATCCGCAACAACCTCCCGGCGGCCATGCAGGGCCTGGCTGTTGTCCCCATCTTCGCCGGCTACGACATCGGCCGCGACGAGGGGCGGCTGTTCCAGTACGACATCACCGGTGGTCGCTACGAAGAACGCGACTACGCCACCTCCGGGTCGGGCAGCCTGCACGCCGGCACGGTGGTGAAGATCCAGTTCCGCGACGATCTCGACCGCGACGCCGTCATCGACCTCGCCATCGAAGCCATGTTCCAGGCCGCCGACGAGGACTCGGCCAGTGGTCTTCCCGACCTGATCCGCGGCATCTACCCCATGATCGCCACCATCGAAGCCGACGGCTTCAGCCGAGTCGGCGACGACGACCTGGCCGTGCGCACCCAGGCGCTGATCGACCGCTACGCCGAGGGTGCCGGCACCGACGCCGGCAACGCGCTGTCGCAGGGGGCCTCGTCATGACCACCCCGTTCTACGTCTCACCCGAACAACGCATGAACGACATGGCCGACTATGCCCGCAAGGGCATCGCCCGAGGTAAGAGCCTCGTGGGCATGGTCTACGCCGACGGCATCTTGTTGTGCGCCGAGAACCCGTCGCGCACATTGCACAAGGTGAGCGAGATCTACGACCGCATCGGGTTCGCCGGTGTCGGCAAGTACAACGAGTTCGATCAGCTCCGTATCGCCGGCATCCGCCACGCCGACCTGAAGGGTTACAACTTCAGTCGCGAAGACGTCGATGCACGAAGCCTGGCCAACCAGTACGCGCAGATTCTGGGCCAGGTGTTCACCCACGAGATGAAACCGCTCGAAGTCGAGATCCTGGTGGCGGAGATCACCGCCACCGGCGACGACGACCAGCTGTTCCACGTGCTCTACGACGGTTCGGTGAGCGACCACCACGACTACGTGGTCCTCGGCGGCGATGCCGAGGCCATTCGAGACCGATTCGACGAACGATTCGAGCCTGGGCTCAGCCTCACCGACGCGGTCACGGCCGCCGTCACCGCGCTGGCCGAACCCGACCGTGAATTGCAGTCGAGTGACCTCGAAGTGGCGGTGCTCGATCGCAGCAACGGTCGCCGCTCGTTCCGACGAATCGAAGGCGACGAGCTCACCGCCCTCATCGCCTGATCGGCCGACGGCCCCGCCGACCGGGCGGGCCCCGCCAAGGGGTTGTCACGATGGGTCGGCGCTGACCGATACCCTCATCGGAATGGACCGACGGATCTTCGGGATCGAGAACGAGTACGGGGTCACGTGCACGTTCCGCGGCCAACGGCGATTGAGCCCCGACGAGGTGGCCCGCTACCTCTTCCGTCGAGTGGTCTCGTGGGGTCGCAGCTCCAACGTGTTCCTGGCCAACGGCGCGCGGCTGTATCTCGATGTCGGGTCCCACCCCGAGTACGCCACCCCCGAATGTGACTCCATCTACGACCTGGTGGTGCACGACAAGGCAGGGGAGCGGATTCTCGAACAGCTGCTCGACTCGGCCGAACAACGGCTGCAGGAAGAGGGCATTCGCGGCGACATCTACCTGTTCAAGAACAACACCGACTCCGCCGGCAACTCCTACGGCTGCCACGAGAACTACCTCACCAGTCGGCGCGACGACTTCGGCTCCTACGCCGAGGTACTCATCCCGTTCCTCGTCAGCCGCCAGATCTACGCCGGCGCCGGCAAGGTGCTCCAGACCGCACGCGGCGCCATGTTCTGTGTCAGCCAGCGGGCCGAACACATCTGGGAGGGTGTCTCATCGGCCACCACCCGTAGTCGCCCCATCATCAACACCCGCGACGAACCCCACGCCGACGCCGAACGTTTCCGCCGGCTCCACGTCATCGTGGGCGACTCGAACATGAGCGAGTACGCCACCTTCTTGAAGGTGGGGGCCGCCAGCATCATGTTGCGCATGCTCGAGGAACCCCGCGTGGTGCTTCGTGACATGACCCTCGAGAACCCCATCCGGGCCATCCGCGAAATCAGCCACGACATCACCTGTCGCCGCCGAGTACGCCTGGCCAACGGCCGCGAGGCGAGCGCACTCGAGATCCAGAGCGAGTACCTCAACCGGGCACTGCGCTACGCCGAGCACCACACCCTCAGCCCCCTCGAGATCCAAGCCCTCTCGATGTGGGAGCACTGCCTGACCCAGATCGAGAAGGACCCACTCAACCTCGACCGCGAGTGCGACTGGGTCATCAAATACAAGTTGGTCGAGCAATACCGCGAACGGCACGGTCTGGCGCTGTCCGATGCCCAGGTGAGCCTGCTCGATCTCCAGTACCACGACGTGAACCGCAATCGAGGTCTGTACTACCTCATGCAGAAGAAGGCCATGGTCGACCGCATCTGCGTCGATGCCGACATCGCCAAGGCCGTCGAGCATCCCCCCGAGACCACCCGAGCACGGCTGCGCGGTGAGTTCATCCGACGGGCCAAGGAGCGCAAACGCGACTACACCGTCGACTGGGTGCACCTCAAGCTCAACGATCAGGCCCAACGAACCGTGCTGTGCAAGGACCCGTTCAAGGCGTACGACGAGCGAGTCGAGAAACTCATCGACTCCCTGTGACCGGCTGGTCATGTCGAAGCTCGAACGCCTGCTGAACCTGACCGCCGCCCTCCTGGACACGCCTCGCCCTCTGCTGGTCGAGGAGATCCGCGTCCGGGTGGAGGGATACCCCGACGGCGACGACGCCTTCAAGCGCTCCTTCGAACGCGACAAGGAGGAGCTCCGGGCCATGGGTATCCCCGTGGCGGTCGAATCCGTACCAGGAACCGATCCACCACGTGAGGGGTACCGCGTCGATCGCCAGTCCTACCAGGGCGCCGATCCGCAACTGGCCGCCGACGAGTTGGCGGCACTGCACCTGGCCGCCACCCTCGTTCGCCTCGACGGGGTCGACGGTGACGACGCATTGCGCCGCCTCGGAGGTGTGGTCGAGACCGCCGACACCGCGGATCCAGTGGCCGCCATTCCCACCCCGGACGGGCTGGGTCCGCTCTTCGAAGCGGCCCGCGACGCACGGGCCGTCACCTTCGGGTACGGCGACGAGCAGCGCCGGGTCGAACCGTGGAACATCACCTTCACCCGGGGCCGGTGGTACGTGACCGGCCACGATCAGATGCGCGAGGCCGACCGCCGCTTCCGGGTCGACCGCATCGTGGGTGAGGTGGTGATCGACGGTGACGCCACCGGCCCGCGCCCCGAGGCGGGCCACCGCGACACCTCGCGGCTGGCCACGTGGGAGATGGGCGACGACGAGCCTGTGCGCGCCCTTGTCGCCATCGACGCCGATCAGGCTCCTTGGGCCAGCCATCACCTCGGTGTCGACGCCATCGTCGACACCCGCGACGACGGATCGATCGTCGCCGCCCTCGACGTCACCAATCGCGAAGCGTTCCGGTCATTCGTGCTCACCTTCCTGGAGCATGCCGAGGTGCTCAAACCCGACGTGCTTCGCCGCGACATGATCGAGTGGCTCGAGGCGCTCGCCTCATGAGCCGTTTCACCTCACGCCAACGTCTCAATCGTCTGCTGGCGGTCATTCCGTGGGTGGTCGACCAGGACGGGGTCACCCTCGACGACGTGGCGACACGATTCTCCTATCCCCGGGACCGGCTCGAAGCCGACCTGTTGGAGGTGGTCCAGTACGTCGGGGTGTATCCGTTCACCCCCGACACCCTCATCGAGGTCGACATCGTCGACGACCGAGTCTGGATCCGATACGCCGACTGGTTCACCCGCCCACTGCGGCTGGAACCCGCTCAAGCTCTGGGTCTGTTGGCCGCCGGCCAGTCGATGCTGGCCGTCATCGGAGATGACGACGGCCCACTGTTGCGCGGTCTCACCAAGTTGGGCGCGGCGATGGGCGCCGGGGACGGCAGTGTCCCCCTCGAAGTGCGCCTCGGCGAAGCGGCCGGCGATGTGCTCGGCGTGCTCCGGCGGGCGGTGGCCGAGCATCGAATGGTCGACATCGACCACTACGTCTACAGCCGCGACGAATGGGTGCAGCGACGCATCGAACCGCACCGGTTCTTTGCCGATGAGGGGCAGTGGTACGTGGCCGGTTTCTGCCATCTGGCCGACGATCAGCGAGTGTTTCGCGTCGACCGGATCGGCCAGGCCACAATCACCGACGAACGATTCGACCCTCCGGAGTCGACCGAGGTGTCCCCCGTGTTCGATCCCGGCGACGATGCCACGGTGGTTCATTTGATTCTGGCCCCCGCCGCGGGCTGGGTGGCCGATCAGTACCCGAACCACGGCACGACCGAGCGACCCGACGGGTCGGTGGAGGTCGAGCTCCCGGTGACCGGACGCTCGTGGCTGGAACGCCTGCTGCTTCGGCTCGGACCCAGCGCGACGGTCACCGATGCCGGCGCCTTCGACGATCAGGTCGTGGCCGAGGCGGCCGATCGCATCCTGCAGCGCTACCGGTGAAATCGCAGCCGCGTACCGGGAAGCCGGCCCGCCGGGAGTATGGTCGATCGCGGTGACCCCAGACGATGATCGTCCCAGCCTGGACGACCCCGATTTCGCGGCCAAACTGGCGGCCCGGGCCCGGGCTCGCGCCCGTGTCGAGGATCCGGCGCTCGTCGATCCCGACCACCTGGTTGCGGCCGAACGGGGCGCCGTCGTTGATGCAGTGACCACCGGCCCATCGTCGCTGATTCCCGATCCGGAACCGGTGGCGACCACGACCGTCGACGACGATCCCGACATCCGGCGGTCCTCACAGGTTCCCGAGCAGAGCGATTCGTCCTCGATCTACGACGACCCCGACGACCACCCGTCCTCACAGGTTCCCGACCACGGCGATTCGCCCTCGATCTACGACGACCCCGACTTCCGGCCGACGTCGCAGGTTCCCGACGACGATGCCGCGATCGAAGAGTTCTTCGCCGACGACGACGACGAACCGCCCGGCCTCGACCGACGGCTGCGCACGGCCATCGAATGGGCGGCGGTCATCGTCGGCGCCCTGGCCGTGGCCCTGCTGATCAAAACGTTCCTGTTCCAGGCCTTCTACATCCCGTCGGAATCGATGACACCGACGCTCATGAAGAACGACCGGATCCTGGTCTACAAACTCGACAAGGACCCCCAGCGGGGCGACCTGATGGTTTTCGAACGGCCACCCAACGCCGCCACCAACGACGTCAACGAGTTGATCAAACGCACACTCGCGCTCGAAGGTGAGACCATCAGCATCCGCGACAACGTGCTCTACATCGACGACCAACGACTGCTGGAGCCCTACATCGGCCCCGACGTGGTGTCATCGGGGCGGGTCTGGACCTCGGGATGTGTCAATCCGCAAGGTGACGGGTCGAGCTGTGAAGTACCCGACGACCACGTGTTCATGATGGGCGACAACCGCACCAACTCCGTCGACAGCCGCTCGTTCGGACCGGTCGACCTCGATCTCATGGTGGGGCGGGCCGTGCTGCGGGTGTGGCCCCTCGGCGAGTTCGGTCGCCTCTGATTCAGTACACGGCGTTGATGGAGTCGACCATACGGTCGACGTGGTCGCTGTAGACCGCATCGATACCGATGTCGAGCAGGCCGTCGAGGTGGCGCTCGAACTGTGCGTCCCAGCCGAAGGCCAGGATCCCGAAACGATGGAACATCGCGACCATGCCACCGCTCCAGTCGTCGTGGCGCAGGTTGACCGCATCGATTCCCATTTCGGCCAGGTCGGCGGCGCGCCGCTCGGCCCCTTCCTGCATCAGCTGAGCCCGGGTCGAGTTGACCAGCTTCACCTCGGGAAACCGATGCCGCCAGTCCGTGAGCGGCTTTCGCGAGTGGTGGCACAACCACAGCTGTTCTGAGGCATCGGCGTGGCGGGCTGCGGCGATCACCGCCTCGATGGCTCGGTCGTCCTTGAGGTCGAGCGACACCGGAAGGTCTGTCCCGATCTCGGCGTAGAACTCGGCCAGTGTGGGCATGTGACCGGGTAGGTCGGCCCGATCGACCTCGATGATCGGCCGGCGTTTGAACCGCGATCCGACCTCACCATCGTGATCGAGGATGGCCACCCCGTCGCGGCTGATCCACACGTCACTTTCGAGCCCCGTCGCCCCTAAACGACGGGCCAGGGCGAACGCCTCCAGCGTGTTCTCGCGGGCATGGGCTCGTGCCCCGCGATGGGCGAATCCGATGGGCGGATCCAGCAGTGCGGCGAAACGAGGAGCCATGGAACGCCCACGCTAGCCCTCGACCCGCCGGCCGCCATCTGACGAACACGTCGACTCAAGGCCCCGACGTGGGCAAACACAGTCGAACGAACCATCGGGTCGGGCCATTCGACCCGTTAAGGCCGGGCCTCGACCTGCCGATCAAAGAGGGGACACGAGGAGGGCCTTCGAGCCAATGGCAACCATTCGGGCCACATGCCCCAGCTGCGGAGATGTCGAGCTGACCACCGAGGACGTCCGAGTCCGGGTCTGCCTCGACGATGATCGGGGCGACTACTCGTTCCGGTGCCCCATGTGCGACATGACGGTGGTGAAGCCGGCTGAACCCCGCACCGTGGACCTGCTGGTTGCCTCGGGTGTACATCTCGACACCTGGACCCTGCCCGCCGAACTGCACGAACGCCCCATGAGCGGCAAACCCATCGATCATGACGACATCATCGACTTCCATGCGGTGCTGCAAGACGAAGGTCGATTGCTCCAAGCGCTCGACAGCATCAGCAGCCAGCGCTGACGCGGGTCGGTCGGTGTGCTCACCGACTCCACCCGGCGCTCAGTAGACTCCGGCCATGGGCAACCTCGGAGGAGGAGAGATCCTCATCATCTTGGTGGTGGCGCTCGTGGTCCTCGGACCGAGCCGACTGCCAACGGCTGCCCGCCAGGTCGGCCAGGCCATCGGTGAGCTCAAACGCATCTCGTCGGGTTTCCAGAACGAGATGAAGGCGGCGATGGACGACGTGTCACTCGAGTCCTCCGCCACCTCTGAGACCGATCCCGAAACGACCGCCGCCGCCGACGACGAAGCCGATCGCCGAGAGCGGAGTCGTCGGCTGGTGACCGGTTCGGCGGCCGGCGCGGCCGCCACGGTCGGCACCGACGGCGACGAGGACCTGGGTGTCCGAAACGGATTCGACCCCGCCGCGGCGGATGCTCCCAACGTCGCCGACCTGGCCGACACCACCGCCGACCAGGCCGACACCACCGCCGACCAGGCCGACACCACCGACGATCCGGACGAGCTCGCTCCGGATGCCGTCGATGGCGACCTCTGATCGGAGATGACCGACACCGAGGCCGTCGAAGGTCGCATGTCCCTGGTGGAGCACCTCACCGAACTCCGCGGTCGTCTCATCAAGTCGGTGCTGGCCATCACCGCGGGTGCCCTGGTGTGCTGGATCTTCTACGACCAGATCTTCGAGCTGTTGGTCAGGCCGTACTGCGACACCCTGCCCACTGACGCCGAACAGGCGACCACCGGCGAAGGCCTGCTCACCCAGGAAAGCTGTGTGCTGGTCACGCGGGACCCCCTCGAAGAGTTCTCCACCCGGCTCACTGTGGCCGGGTACGGCGGCATCGCCCTGGCCATCCCGGTCATCTTGTGGCAGGCATGGCGTTTCATCACCCCTGGGCTGTACCCCCACGAGAAGCGCTACGCCATTCCCTTCGTGGTGTCGGGTGCGCTGTTGTTCTTCCTCGGTACGGCGCTGGCCTACTGGAGCATCCCTCGGGCGCTCGACTTCTTGACCAACATCGGCGGCGAGAACCTCGAGGCCCTCTTCTCACCGAAGCCGTATCTGAGCTTCGTGACCAAGATGATGTTGGCGTTCGGGCTCGGGTTCCAGTTCCCCATCCTGTTGATCTTCCTGCAGATGGCGGGCTTGCTCGACTACCGCACTCTGAGCAAGAACCGCCCCTACGCCGTGGTGGGCATCGTCACCCTCGTGGCGGTGATCACCCCTTCCGGCGACCCCATCACCTTGATCGTGCTGTCAGTTCCCATGTACCTCTTCTACGAGATCGCCATCCTGTTCGGCATGCTTCGTCGGCGCCGCGAGCGGAAGCGACGTGTCGCCGTCGAGTGAGCGGCCAACCTGTCATCTCCCGGTCGGGCCGGGCTCGACCATGACCAAGCTGGTGGTTCACGACTTCGAGCTCGACCGCTTCCAACAACAGGCGATCGAGTCCATCAGCCGACGGCGATCGGTGCTGGTGGCCGCTCCCACCGGCTCGGGCAAGACGGTGGTGGCCGAACACGCCATCGATCAGGCGCTGAGCCGCTCGGAGCGCACCTTCTACACCACCCCGATCAAGGCCCTCAGCAACCAGAAGTTCCACGACCTGCGCAGTGCTCTGGGCCCGGAAATGGTCGGGCTGCTCACCGGCGACAATGCCATCAACCCGTCGGCGCCGGTGGTGGTGATGACCACCGAGGTGCTGCGCAACATGATCTATGCCCGCTCGTCGGCTCTCGATGATCTGGGTTGTGTGATTCTCGACGAGATCCACTTCCTGCAGGACACGTACCGCGGACCAGTGTGGGAGGAGGTCATCATCCACCTCCCGAAGTCGGTCCTGCTCGTCGGTCTGTCGGCCACGGTGTCCAACGCCGACGAACTGGCCGACTGGATGAGCTCGGTCCGGGGCCGAACCGACTGCGTGGTGGAGACCAAACGGCCCGTCGAGCTCCAGCACCTCTACGCCATCGGCGAACGACGCACACCGCGACCCCACCTCATTCCCACGCTGGTCAAGCGCCGACCCAATCGTGAGGGCTACCGATTCGATCCCACCCCCAGCCGACGGGGGAGGGGAGGCCCTCGCCGCCGCTACTACACCCCCCGGCGGGTCGAGTTGGTCCAACGTATGCAGAAGCTCGATCTGTTACCTGCGATCTATTTCATCTTCAGCCGAGCCGCCTGCGACGACAGCATGCAGCATTGCCTCGACGCCGGCCTGGACCTCACCACCACCGACGAGCGAAGCGAGATCGATCGCATCCTCGCCGAACGGGTACGCCACCTGTCGCCGGCCGACCTCGAGGTACTCGGATTCGCCCGCCTGAAACGGGCCCTCGGCGCAGGAGTGGCCGCCCACCATGCCGGGATGGTGCCGGCCTTCAAGGAAGCCGTGGAGGCTTGTTTCGCCGAGGGCCTGGTGAAGGTGGTGTTCGCCACCGAAACACTGGCTCTGGGCATCAACATGCCGGCCCGGTCGGTCATCATCGAGAAGCTGTCGAAGTTCACCGGTGAGACCCACGAGATGCTCACACCCGGGCAATTCACCCAGCTCACCGGTCGAGCGGGTAGACGAGGGATCGACGACCTGGGGACCGCAGTTGTGTTGTGGTCGCCGTTCGTACCCTTCGACGACGTGGCCGCGTTGGCCCGGTCGCGCCAGTTCGAGCTGCGGTCGGCCTTTCGCCCCACCTACAACATGGCGGCCAACCTGGTCTTTCGTTACGAGGAAGACCAGGCTCGGCTCCTGCTGAGTCGTTCCTTCGCCCAATTCCAGACCGAACGGACCCTCGAGCGCCTCACCACCGATCTCGAGCGCACCCGCCAGCACCGCGACGAGGTCGCCGAGGAGCTCGGTGAGGTCGACGCCGTCCGGGACCGTTTGACCCACGACGACACCCCGGACGACGATCTCACCGACACGCTCAGTCGCCTCCAGCCCGGCGAAGTGGTCGACGACCTCCCCGAGCTGGACCGAGGTGTCGTGTTGTCGGTGGCCTACCGGGGTCGAGGCCGGGTGAAGGTCAGGGTCGTCGATGGAGACGGCAACGTCGAGGTGTTCGACCAGAGCCAGTTCATCACCTCACCGGAAGTGGTGGGGGTCATCGAGCTCCCGGCACCGTACGAACCGGGCCACACCGGGTTTCAGGAGGAAGCAGCCCGGCGCCTCCGGACATCCCGCTTCCGTCGGGCCACGGTGCGCCGAGACGAGTCGGCGACCTCGCCGACCGACGAACGCGAACTGCTCGCCGGCCACGACCGCCTCGACCGGGAGATCATGCGCCTGGAAGCGGCCATCGAACGACGCGCCGGGTCACTCGACGAGCAGTTCCGCGCCGTGATGGAGGTCCTGACCGACACCGAACACATCGACGGATGGGAGCTCACACCCGCCGGTCACCGGCTGCGGGGGATCTATCACGAACGCGACCTTCTGATCAGCCTCGCCGTTGATGCCCAGATATTCGACGACCTCGACCCGCCCACCCTCGCCGGGCTGGTGTCGTGCCTCACCTACGAACACCGCAGCTCCGAACCGCCCCCGGCACCATGGTTTCCTTCACCGGATGCCCGCAAACGGGCGGGTACGCTCGAACGGCTGGCCCGCGATCTGCAGGCTCTCGAAGACCACCACGGTCTCCCCCCGAGTGCGTTGCCCGATCCGACACTGTTCGCCGTGGTGCACGCATGGACCGCCGGCCAGGACCTCGAGGACTTCCTCGACATGGACTTCCTGTCGGGTGGTGACTTCGTGCGCAACATCAAACAGCTCGTCGACCTGCTCCATCAGCTCGGCCACGTGATCGACCGGCGTTCCACCGCAACCGTCGCTCGCGAGGCCGCCGACGCCCTGCACCGGGGGGTGGTGGCGGTGTCCACCGCGCTCGACGACGGTGAGGAGGACGACGACGAAGAGGCCACCGCATCGTGACGGCGCGCAAAGGTCAGGACTGGGGTGCCGCGGGCGGATCGCCAGACGTGGTGGTGGCCACCGACGAAGAGGCCGGTGCCCTGGTCGATGCGGCTCGCCGACAAGGCCAAGAACCACCGGTGGTGGGGCTGACCGGGGGTGACCTGTGGCGAACCCTCGGTGGGCGCGAGGGCGGCTCCCGTCTCGACGGGCCCGATGTGGTGACGCTGCAAGTCGACATCGGACGAGCCCAAGTCGACGACCAATCGAAGTGGTTCGTGGCTCATTGTGTGGCGCGGCGGCCGGCGTGGACGGGCCCATCGCTGGCGGTGATGAATGCGGCCTTCCTCGGATCCTGGAATCTCGCCCCCCGGGCCCATCCCAACGATGGACGGCTCGACGCCATCGAGGCCGACCTGTCGTGGTCGGATCGTTGGAAGGCCCGACGTCGGCTCCCCAGCGGCACCCATGTTCCGCACCCCGACATCAGACAACGACGGATCACCGACGGCTCGTGGGAGTTCTCCCGTCCGGTGACCATTCGCCTCGATGGTCGGGTGGAGTGGAGGTCGAACACCCTGGAGATCGCCGTCGAACCCGACGCCCTCACCGTGGTCATCTGACGCACTCCGTTCGCTCGACAAGGCAGGGGTCGGCATACCCGGTTCGGGAGAAATAGGCTGTCCCGATGGGCGCCGTCGACGAGAACACCTCCGCGGCCAAAGCACGCGCCGCCGACTTCGTCGATCGACACTCCGCCACCCTGATCGACATCTCCCACGACATCCACGATCACCCCGAGCTGGGCTTCGCCGAGGTCCACGCCCACCAGGTTCTCACCGACGCCATCGAGAACCAGGGAATCGAGGTCGAGAGATCGGCCTTCGACCTCGACACCGCGTTCGTGGCGTCGGTCGGTACCGAAGGACCCAACATCGCGGTGTGCTGTGAGTACGACGCACTGCCGGGTCTGGGCCACGGCTGCGGCCACAACATCATCGCTGCGGCCGGACTGGGCGCCGGCCTGGCCGCCGCCAGCCTGGCCGAGGAGCTGGGCGGGCGAGTCACCATCCTCGGCACACCGGCCGAAGAAGGCGGCGGCGGCAAGGTGTACATGATCGACCGCGGCGCATTCGACGGCATCGACGCCGCCATGATGGTGCACCCGGCGGCCTTCGAGCTGGCGACCATGAGCACCATCGCCATCCAGCGACTGCAGGTGACCTACACCGGCGCGGCCGCCCACGCCGCAGCCGCCCCCGAACAGGGCCGGAACGCCCTCGACGCGGCGGTGCTCGGCTACAACAACGTGGCCGCACTGCGCCAGCACATCCTCCCCGAGGAGCGCATCCACGGCATCTTCACCGATGCCGGCGACAAGCCGAACATCGTGCCGGCTCGGGCGGCCGCCGAATGGTATGTCCGCAGCCCGACCCTGGCGTCGCTCGAACCCCTGAAGGAGCGTGTGCTGCGCGCCCTTCAGGCCGGTGCCGATGCGAGCGGCTGCGACATGACCCACCACTGGGAAGAGCCGGCCTACGCCGACATGATCGACAACGATCCGTTGCTGAACTGCTACGCCGCCAATGCCCAGACGTTGGGCCGCACGGTCGTCCGGCCGACTCGCACCGAAACCGTGGTGGGCAGCACCGACATGGGCAACGTCAGCCATGCGGTCCCGTCGATCCACCCCATGATCAAGGTGGCACCCGACGGGTCACCGATCCACACCCCCGAATTCGCCGACCACGCCCGCTCCGAACACGGCGACCAGGCCGTTGTCGACGGCGCCAAGGCCATGGCCATGACCATCATCGACCTCTGGGCCGACCCGAGCATCGTCGATGCCGTGCAGTCCGCCCACCAGCCGTGAGGGGTCGCACCGCCGGGCCCGGATTCGGCCCATCAGGTGTCCGCGGCCGGTCGGGGAGAAGGCCCTAGTGTCTGAGCCCGTGACTGCCTATGTCGCCGAGGAATTCACCGAGGACGAAGCCGACATCCTCCGTCGGTACTTCACCAACCTCGACCAGCCCGTTTTCGCCCTGGTCAACCTGCCCGAGGTGGTCAAAGGCGCCCTCTTCGCCCGGTACTCGCGTTCGTCGCTGAGCTTGCGGCGGCTCTTCCTGAAGGAGTTCGTCGGCGACCTCGACATCAGCGGCGACGAGTCCATCGACGCCACCATCGGTCTGCGTCGAGCCGAGGAACTCTACGACCGGGTGTTCTTCCAGTACGGCGACGACAGCGTGGCCCAACTGGGAGGGGTGCACCTGGCCTGCGAGCAGGCCTCCAACGTGCTCACCAAGGTGCTGGAGTGGGGGCGGCTGGCGTCGTACCTCGAACAGTCGACCCGCTACATCAGCTACGACAAGCGGCTCGGGGGACGGTATCGGTACTACCGAGACCCCGAGATCCTCGCCTCGGCCCTGGGCACCCGATACGTGGGCGACATGGATCGCATCTTCGACTCCTACAGCGAGTTGGTGCCGGCCATGGTCGACTTCTACCGAGACCACGTACCCAAGGATCCCGCCGACCCCGACACCGTGTATCACACGGCCATCCGGGCTCGGGCCTTCGACTCGGTCAGAGGTGTGCTGCCCGCCGCGTCGTTGTCGAACGTGGGCATCTACGGATCGGGCCAGGCCTACGAGGCGCTGTTGTTGCGCATGCGATCGCACCCGCTCCCCGAATCCCGCAGCTACGCCGACCTCATGCTCACCGAGTTGCGCAAGGTGATCCCCAGCTTCTTGAAGCGCGTCGACCTGCCCGACCGGGGTCTGGTCACCAGCGAATACATGGACGACACCCGGGAGGCCATGACCGCCATCACGGGCGAGTTGTTCGCCGATCAGCCTGCGCCGCTGCCCGCCGCCACCGTCGAGCTGCTCGACTTCGACCCCGATGCCGAGGTCAAGCTGGTGGCGGCCATGCTCTATCCCCATCTCGACCTGCCCGAACGCCAGATCGAACAACGGGTTCGCGCCATGTCGGTCGATGATCGCCTGGCCGTCATGCGGGCCTACGTGGGCAATCGCAAGAACCGCCGCCACAAACCGGGCCGAGGCCTCGAACGACCGGCCTACCGTTTCGATGTCCTGGCCGACTACGGCGCATTCCGGGACCTCCAACGTCACCGGATGCTCACCATCGAGTGGCAGCGGCTCACCCCCCACCACGGCTACACCCGACCGCCCGAAGTCGACGTGGCCGGCCAGACCGGTGCCTTCGACGAGGCAATGGGCCGTTCGGCCGAACTCCACGATGTGCTCGACGAGCACTTCCCGGAGCAGGCGGTGTACGCAGTGTCGTTGGCCTACAAGGTCCGGTTCCTCATGCAGCTGAATGCGCGCGAGGCCATGCACATGCTCGAGTTGCGCACCACTCCGCAGGGCCACCCGGCGTACCGCGACGTGTGCCAACACATGCACCGACTGATCGCTGAGCAGGCCGGCCACAAAGCCATCGCCGAGATGATGTCGTTCGTCGATCACTCCGTCGAACCCACCCTCGGTCGCCTCGACGCCGAACGACGATCGGCCTCACGCCACATCGACGCCGGCTGAGCGTCGCCGTCGATCGGCCTCAGGCCACATCAACGCCGGGTCGCCTCGACGCCGAGCGGCCTCGCGCCACATCAACGCCGGGTTGCATCACCGACGGTGGTGGGATTCGCGCCGACGGTCGCTAGTCTTGGCCGCGCGGCGGGCGGAGTGCCCCGAAAAGGACGACTGTTTTGTCACGTTCTGACGTCACTCCAACCCACACAACCACACCCGCGGGGACCCGGTCCCGACGCCGGATGGTGGTGCCGGCTGCATTGGCCGTCGCGGCCCTGGCCGGTCAGATGGCCGGTGGCACCTACACGGTGAAGAAGGGCGACACGTTGTGGAGCCTGGCCCAGGCCAACAACACGACCGTGGACGCACTGGTCTCGGCCAACAACATCGCCGATCCCGACCTCATTCTCATCGGCCAGCAGCTCCGGCTGCGGGGCAACGGGCCGGCGGCGCCAGCACCCGCCGACACCCCCGAAGCAGCACCCACGACCACGGCGGCGCCCACCACCACGGCGGCACCCGAACCCGAAGCAGCGCCCACCACTACGGCGGCACCCGAACCTGAAGCAGCGCCCACCACCACGGCGGCACCCGAACCCGAAGCAGCGCCCACCACCACGGCGGCACCCGAACCCGAATCAGCCGGCGGCAGCCACA
>JBPCTQ010000383.1:0-16767 GCA_051011595.1 Acidimicrobiales bacterium | reverse complement strand
GCAGCACCGGCATCACGTAGGCCAGCTCGGGTGAGTAGTCGAGAGCGGCGTTGGCGAAGAACGGCCCGTACAACACCGGCAGCACGTAGATGAACACCTTGCTGTAGGTGCGCAACGTCGTGGGGGTTCGGTACTGGTACACGTGTTTGATGTGCTCGAACGACACCACCATCTTGGAGATGAACTGATTGCAGCGAGACGCCTCACCCGATGGAAGCCCCCGGCCACGAAGTGTCTTCACGAAGAGCGACAAGTCGGAGAAGGCGGCATAGACCCGACGCTCGTGCACAGCCATCTCCGAGACCGGTGAGGCGAACAGATCCCGACAGGCATCGAGCAGCTCGTAGAGGCGGTTCGAGACATCGGCCTGGAGCATGTCGTCGGTGTCGTCGATCCAGTCGCGAGTGGCGAAGTACAGCGCTCGCCCGTGGGCTTTGATGCTGCCGTAGTCATCGAGGGCCGCCTCGCGCCGTTTGTAGGCGCCACCGATGGAGAACACGATCGGGAAGATGACCGCGGTTCCCACCATGGTGAGCGGGAACTCGGCATACCAACCCGCTCGCCGACACACCCACGTGGAGATGACGGCCATCAGCACGGTGAGGGCCGTGTGGTGATCGATGATCGATCGGATGCTCTTGAGCCAGCCCGCGGCCATGGACGTCTCCGTTCGGTTCAGCCTGCCGGATCCATCGGCGCAGCCGGGCCAATGGTGAGGCCTCCGAGCGCGGCCCTGACTACCGTCGCCACCATGACCAGCGCGCCCGCACCACCACCGGCCGACGACAAGGATTGGACCTGGGTGCTCGACACCACCTGCCCCGAGTGTGGGTTCGTGGCCGAATCGGTCTCGGCCGATCAAGTGGCCGATCGACTCCGCGAGAACATCGAGGCGTGGCGGGCGATACTCACCGACGCCGACACCACGCGGTTGCGGCAGCGACCCGACGCCGACCATTGGTCGGCGCTGGAGTACGCCTGCCATGTACGCGATGTGTTCGCGATCTACGACGAGCGCCTCGTCCTCATGCTCACCGAGGAGGGGCCCCACTATCCCAACTGGGACCAGAACGTCACCGCCGTCGAAGACCGCTACGACCTGGCCGACCCGTCGGTCGTACTCGACCAGCTGATCGATGCCGGTTCTCGGCTGGCCGACCGTTTCGACCAGGTCGCAGCCGACCAGTGGGGTCGCATGGGTTACCGCAGCGACGGCGCGGCGTTCACCATCGAATCTTTCGCCCGCTACTTCATCCACGATCCGCTTCATCACGTCGACGACGTACAGAAGGGTTACCGGCGACTGGCCTCGTGAATATCGGCAATGAGCGCGTCGATGTCGACGGGCCGATCGGTGTCGACGCTGATCAACGGATCGATGTCGAGCGGCCGAGGCTCCGCGGTCATCCAGTGCTCCGTGGCCCGGGCGTCTTGATGCTCGGGCCGATGCCCGGGGTGGCGGTCCGGGTCGTCGGTGCGGTCTCGATAGCGGGCGATGGCGAGGTCGAGGGGGCATCGGCACCACACCTGCACCAGCGGTCGCCCGAGGGCAATGAGGCGGGGTTCGGCCACGCCCGGCCAGAAGAAGGACTCGAGCACCGCCTGCGGTGACTCGGCGGCCACGGCGAGAAGGACCTCGTGGCTGGCTCCCCCCAGACGGCGAGAATGGGCGAGGTCGCCGCTGCCGAGGGCGTCGAGCAGGGCCTCCTTGATGGTGTCCTTGGCCAGCAGCGGCAGCCCCAGCGCCGGCGCCAGCCGGCGGGCCAGGGTGGTCTTGCCCGACCCGGGGATTCCGCTGACCACGACCAGCAGATCCACCGACCCATGCAATGACATCACCCCGATGCTAGGCGGGACGGCGAGATCGACGGTCGGGGCTAGGGTCGGCCCGACCCCACGACCGGAGGTTTCGATGACCGACCAGGATGACGCTCCGTCTGTCCGAGTGCGAAAGGGTGGCCCGTACGTGGTGTCGGGCACCGTCACCATCAGACGGAAACACATCGAACAGAGCGAACACGGCGAACCCCTCACCTACCGCTCGTCCGAACCCCTGGAGGGTTTCAACTCCAAGAAGGGCAACGTGGCCCTGTGCCGGTGCGGGGCGTCGACCAACAAGCCGTTCTGCGACGGAACCCACATGGGGGTCGACTGGCCGAGCGATGAGTCGGCATCGGGGACCTACGACGAGCGCGCCAACGACCTGGGTGGGACCGGCATCACCGTGCGCGACGATCGCAGCATCTGCGTGCATGCCGGGTTCTGCGGCAACCGGGTGGCCAACATCTGGAAGCTCGCCTCCCAGACCGACGACAGCATCACCCGTCTCCAGGTCATCAACATGGTGGAGAAGTGCCCCTCGGGTGCACTCACCTACCGCCTCGACGACGCCGACGGCGATGTCGAACCGGGTCTTCCCACCGAAGTCGCGGTGCTCGACGACGGCCCTCTCTGGATCCAAGGAGGTATCGCCGTGCAGACCGGTGACGGCTCCCTGCTCGAGACCCGCAATCGCGTCACCCTGTGCCGCTGCGGCGCGTCGGGCAACAAACCGCTGTGCGACGGTTCACACAAGGAGGCCGGCTTCACCGACGCCGGCTGAGGCCCCGTATTCGGTGGGGAGCGGCTCACCTGGCTGTGCCACCATGCCAGCGTGAACGAACTCGAAGACGGTACAACTCTCACACTCGACTTCCAGAAGCTCCAGAAGATCGCGGCCACCGGCAGCGAGGTGGTACCGGTGGTCCTCCAGGACGCCGACACCAACGAGGTGTTGTTCATCGGGTACGCCAACGAGCTGGCCCTGCACACCACACTCACCGAGAAGATCGCCGTGTTGTGGTCCACCTCACGAAACGAGCTGTGGAAGAAGGGGGCCACTTCCGGTGACGTGCTGGCCCTGGTCGATGTCTGGGTGAACTGTGAGCAGAACTCGTTGCTCTACCGGGTGACCCGCACCAAGGGTGGTGCCTGCCACACCACCGACGACGCCGGTGACACCCGACCGGGCTGTTACTACCGTCGACTCACCTCCGCCGACAGCCTCGAGTTCGCCTGACGTACCGTTGAGCCATGGCGCCCGACCCCATCCAGAGCCTGCGTAGCGGGATCCAGCACAGCCTTCGGCGTATGGTCAGCGCCGACCGGGAGCCGCGCGATCTCTCCGACCGGGCCGACGACGGCCTGTTCGGACCCACCAGCGCCACATGGGTGGTGCACTCGGATCCTTCGATGTTCGTGGGCGGGTTGCGGGCGCTGTTCCTCCAGACGCTGCATCCCCACGTGATGGCCGGGGTGTACGACCACTCCACCTACAAGAGCGATCCACTGGGCCGGCTGCAACGTACGGCCGAGTTCGTCGGCACCACCACCTACGGATCGGTGGCCGAGGCCGAAGCCATCATCGACCGAATCGCGGCACTGCATCAGCGAGTCCAAGGGGTGGCGCCCGATGGGGCGAGCTACGACGCCACCGATCCCCACCTGTTGGAGTGGGTCCATCTCACCGAGGTCGACTCGTTCCTGCGGGCCCACCAGCGGTATGGGTCAACGCCGCTGGGAGCGGCCGACGCTGATCGGTACGTGGCCGAGATGGCCCAGGTGGCCGACCGGCTGGGCACCGGCGACACGGCCCGGTCGGTGGCCGAACTCAAAGCTCGACTGCAGGTGTTTCGGCCCGAGCTCGCCACCAACGCCCAGGCCCATGACACGGTCCGGTTCCTGCTCCGACCCATGCTCGAACTGCCGCCGATGGGTATGGCCTACGCCAGCGTGTGCGGCGCAGCTGTCGGACTGCTGCCCCGGTTTGCCCGCCGGATGTTGTGGTTGCCCCTGGCCCCCGGCGTCGAACCACTGCTGGTCCGTCCGGCCGCCCTGGTGCTACTGCGCACACTCGGCTGGGCGGTGGAGGCACCACCGGAGATCGACACGGCCCGCGAGCAAGCCCGGGTGCGGGCCGGTCGGGCGGCGGGCTGATGGATCTCGCCGAGCTGCAACGGTTGATGGACGAGCTGTACGGCGAAGCCGACCGGGCCCGAGGGGTGCCGGCCACGGTGGCCTGGCTGGCCGAGGAGCTGGGCGAACTGGCCCAGGCGGTGCGCAAGGGCACTCCCGAACAACAGCTGCACGAGTTCGGCGACGTGCTGGCCTGGCTGGCCTCGCTGGCCAACCAGATGGATGTGTCGCTCGACGACGCCATGGCCCGCTACGTCGACAATCCCCCCTGACCCGGTCCGTTCTGGCGTCCCTGGTGCTGCTCCTGCCCGCACAAGTGACGCAATTTCGGTCACCCGCGGAGAGTTACAACTTCTCCGCGATCTGGATGGCGTTGAGGGCGGCGCCTTTGCGTAGGTTGTCGCCGCTGACGAACAGGGCCAGGCCGTGCTCGACGGTGGGGTCGCGGCGGATGCGGCCCACCAGGGTGGGATCGATGCCGGCCGATTTGAGCGGCGTGGGCACCTCGTCGACCACCACTCCCGGTGCGTCGACCAACAACTCGTGGGCCCGCTCGGGGCTCAGCTCGCGTTCGAAGCGGGCGTTGAGCGACAACGAATGACCGGTGAACACCGGCACCCGAACGCAGGTGACCGACACGCTCAACTCGGGTAGGCCCAGGATCTTCCGGGCCTCGTTGCGCAGCTTCTGCTCCTCGTCGGTTTCGTTCGATCCGTCGTCGACGGTCGAACCGGCCAGGGGCAACACGTTGAAGGCGATGGGTTCGGCGAACTTGTCCGGCTCGGGGAATGCCACCGCCCGCCCGTCGTGGGTGAGCTCACGGGCATCACCCACCTTCTCGACTTGTTGGGCCATCTCCTCGACGCCGGCCAGACCGGCACCGGACACGGCCTGGTAGGTGCTCACCACCAAGCTGATGAGGCCCGCTTCCACCGCCAGCGGTTTGAGCACCGGCATGGCCACCATCGTGGTGCAGTTGGGGTTGGCCACGATGCCCTTGGGGCGGTCGGCCAGCGCCTCGCCGTTGACCTCGGGCACCACGAGGGGCACATCGGGGTCCATACGCCAGGCGGAGGAGTTGTCGATGACCACCGCTCCCTGGGAGGCAACCCGGGGGGCCAGTTCCAACGACGACGTCTTGCCCGAGCTGAACAGCGCCACATCGAGGCCGGTGAAGTCGGCTTCGGCCGCGTTCTCGATCTCGATCTCGGTGTTGCGCCAGGGCAGTGTCTGCCCCGCCGAGCGGGCCGACGCGAAGTACCGCATCTCGTCGACGGGAAAATTCCGTTCTTCGAGGAGGCGACGCATGACGCCACCCACCTGTCCGGTTGCACCGACCACACCAACTCGCATGGCGGTCAGGATACCGGCCGGGTTCGACCCCACCCTCGGGTTTTCGTCCGATGGCCCGCAGTCAGCGCTCTTGGTCGAGGTGGAACGCCTCGTGAAGGGCCACTACCGCCCGATCGACTTCGCTGTCGGCCACCACACACGAGATACGGATGGCCGAGGTGGAGATCATCTCGATGTTGATGCCGTTGTCGGCCAGCACCTGGAACATCTCGGCCGCCACACCGGGATTGGACGCCATTCCGGCGCCCACCAGCGAGACACGCCCGATGTTGGCATCGGTCGTCATCGATGCCGCCCCCACCGACTGCTGGTACCTCTGGGTGACCTCCTCGCCGGCCGACAGGTCCTCACGAGGCACCGTGAACGAGATGTCGGTGACACCGTGGTCGGACACGTTCTGCACGATCATGTCGACGTTGACGTGTTGGCTGGCCAGCTCGTTGAACAGCCGGGCGGCCACGCCAGGCTGATCGGGAACCCCGGCGATGGTCACCTTGGCCTGGCTGGTGTCGGGCACCACGGCCTCGACCACTGCTTGTTCCATTCCGTCCTTCATCGAACCCTCCCTGGTCACCCACGTTCCGGGTTCCCACGTGAACGCCGACCGCACGTGCAGCGGCACGTCGTATCGACGAGCGACCTCGACTGATCGCATTGCCGGTTTGGGACACCCAACCGCGGTCATTTCCATCAATTCGTCGAACGAGATGCTCGGCATCTTGCGAGCTTCGGCACACACCCTGGGGTCCGTGGTGAACACACCCGACACGTCGGTGTACAGCTCGCACGCATCGGCATCGAGCACCTGGGCCAACGCCACCGCGGTGGTGTCGGAGCCCCCGCGGCCCAGGAAGGTGACGTTGTTGTCGTCGGACACTCCCTGGCTGCCGGCGACCACCGGAACCCGGCCCGAGTCGAGGGTGTCACGCACCCGCTGCGGGGTGATCTGCACGATCTTGGCGTTGCGGTGGTTGTTGTCGGTGCGAAACCCGGCCTGGCTGCCGGTGAACGAGTCGGCGGGAAGGCCGGCGTCGTGCAGCGCCATACACACCAAGGCGATGGCCTTGCGCTCGCCGGCGGTGATGAGCATGTCCATCTCGCGTCCCGGCTGGGTCCGCGAGACGGCGTCGGCCAGCCGGAGCAGCTCGTCGGTCTCCTTGCCCATGGCACTCACGACCAGCACGACCTGGTCGCCGCGAGCCATGGTGTGGCGCACGTGTTCGGCCACTTCACGGATGCGCTCGGCTGTCCCCACCGAGGTGCCGCCGAACTTCTGAACCAGCAATGCCACGAGGCAACAGGGTACCGGCGTGGCCCGATACCAGCGGGTCTCTGGTCGGGTTCGATAGCGTGCAGGTTGATGGTCGAGAAGAACCGCCGCCGAGGCACGAACTCCCGAGTCACCCCGTCGGGTACGGGTCGCACCACACCCGCCGGCACCGGCAAACCACCCGGCACCCAGCACAAACCCATTGTGCGGTTCATCGCCGCGTTCGCCATCTTCATGCTCATCATCACGCTGGCCGCCGGAATCATCGCCGTCATCTCCGGCTGATACCGATCACGTCACGGCGATTGGTACCGTCACCGCCATGGGAACCGAGAAACGCGCCCGCCAGAAGTCCAACCGTCAGGCTGCCATCGACCACGCACGGTCCGAGGCCGAACGAAACAAGCGGCATCAGCGGGTCATCACCTACGGGGCCATCGGGCTGGTCGGGGTCTTCTTCATCGGGCTGGTCTGGTTCCTGCTGACCCGGGGCGACGACGACGTGGTTTCCAACGAACCTCCGCCGGTCGATTCCACCCTTCCCACCGATGAAACCACACCAGACCCCGTCGTCATCGCCGCGCCTCCACCGGGCGCCACGGTGACCGGCCCCACCGAGTGTCCACCCGAAGACGGCTCGGCCGAGCGCACCACCACCTTCGAACAGGCGCCGCCGATGTGTATCGACGAGTCGATGGGGTACGAAGCAGTCCTCACCACAACAGTGGGCGACATCACGGTCCAGCTCGATCCGGCGGCGGCGCCGTTGGCCACCAACAACTTCGTGGTTCTCAGCCGGTACCACTACTACGAAGGTGTGCCCTTCCACCGCATCATCAACGACTTCATGATCCAGGGGGGTGACGCCACCGGCGCACCTCCGGGCACCGGGGGACCCGGCTACACGTTCGCCGACGAGCTTCCCGGCCCCGAGTACGTCTACCAACCGGGCGAGTTGGCCATGGCCAACAGTGGTCCCGACACCAACGGCAGCCAGTTCTTCATCGTCACCGCCGACGCCGGGGTCGATTGGCTGGCCGGCAGCCACACGCTGTTCGGTGTGGTGACCGAAGGGCTCGAGGTGGTGGAGAGCATCGAAGCGCTCGACGCAGGCGACAGCTCACCGCTGGCGGCGGTCACCATCGATTCGGTCACCATCACCGAGACCGAACCGGTCGGCGACGCCGAGCCCGCGGCCGCGCCGGCCACCACGGCACCGGCCACCAGCGTGCCCGCCACGAACGCCCCCACCACAACGGTCGCCGCCACCAGCACGACCGAGGGCTGACCGCCGGCCACCGTCGTGCCGGTCGAGCCGCCCACCAGCCGGTGGGTTTTCCCACCGGTCGACGAGGCCGACACCGACGGCCCGGTGGTGATCGGTGGCGATCTGGAGGCCGGAACCCTTCTGGCGGCCTACCGCCGGGGGCTGTTTCCCATGCCGCTGCCGCGAGCAGGTGCGCTGGGTTGGTGGTCGCCCGACCCGCGTGGAGTGCTCGAGCTCGACGATCTGCACGTGAGTCGTTCCTTGGCCCGCGCCCGGCGCCGCTACGAGGTGACGGTGAACGAAGCGTTCGACCAGGTGATGGTCGGGTGCGCCGACCCCAACCGCCCCCACGGGTGGATCGATCAGCCGTTCATCGACGCCTACACCGACCTCCACCACCTCGGCTGGGCCGACAGCATCGAGGTGTGGAGCGACGACGAGCTGGTCGGCGGCCTGTACGGCGTACACATCGGCGGGTTCTTCGCGGGTGAGTCGATGTTTCATCGCGACCGGGATGCCTCGAAGGTGGCGGTGATGACCACGGTCGAGGTCCTGCGCCAGGCCGGGGTCTCGTTGTTCGACGTGCAATGGGCCACTGATCACCTTCGAACCCTCGGTGTCACCGAGATCGATCGGTCGATCTACCTGGGTCGTTTGGCCATTGCCGTAGGATCTGATCACAAAACGTTGAGTCTGACGGCGCGCGCGCCGATGGAGGATCGATGACACAGCGACGAGGACTCATCGCGCTGGCCTTTGGCGCCGTCGGCCTGACCTTCGGTCTCATCGCCGCGCTGGCTGACGAACCCATGATCTCGGTACTCGCCGGGGTCGCCGCGCTCGCCGCCGGTGTTCTCGCCTACCAGCTCGAAGCCGATGCCGGTCCCGCCAAGGGCTCTGGCCAGGTGGCCGAGTTGGAAGAGGCGGTGGCCGCCCAGGTGCAGGCTCGTATGGCTGCCGAAGACGCAGTTCGCAGCCTGGGCGAGCAGTTGGCCGACGCCCAACGCCGCACCTCCGAGATCGCCGCCTCACCTGACCCGCTCGTGATCTCCACCGACCGCGACGGGCTCAACGATCCCGCCAGCGGCCTGTACAACGAGGAGTACTACCGAGCTGCGGTCGACGCCCGCATCGCGGCGGCCCGTCGCCACCTGCGTCCGGTGGCCGTGGCCTTCATCGACGTGGTCGTCGGAGTACCCGGCGAACCGACCCGCATCGCCCCCGAGATGGTGGCCGACTGCCTGGCTCGCACCCTGCGCGACAGCGACACCGCAGCCCGCCTCGAGGACGGCCGGTTTGCGTTGGTGCTCGAGGACACCCCCGAGAACGGTGCCATCTGGACCATCGAACGAGTGCGGCGAATGCTGGCCGACCAGCGTGACGACCTCACCATGTGGGCCGGGGTGGCGTGTTACCCGGCGCACGGATTCGACGGCGGCGAGTTGCTGCGCCAGGCCGACGTGGCCCTCCTGGGTGCCCGCGAGTGGCACCAGGACCGCATCGAAGTCGCCGTCTCCGACTGATCAGCAGCTCCTGATCAGCGATCGTGTGATCGCGCCGCCGGCGAGGCGGCGTGGGCGAGCCCCCACCCGAACCGGTCGTTCAGAGGCCGTTACGGAGCGGACGATTGGTGGGCATCCACCAACGACCGCTGAAGCGCCATGGCGGAGTGGTGTCGGCGCGATCGTCGAGCACCACCGGCCGCGGCCACAGAGCCTCGTGAGCGGCGGCGATGGCCACAGCCTCCTCCGCGGTTGGCCGAGGATGAACCACCAACTCACTCACAGTGGCACGTTCCCGTGTTTGCGCTTGGGGAGCTCCTCGCGTTTGGACCGCAACAGCTCGAGCCCGGCGATGAGCTTGGGACGGGTGTCGGCCGGATCGATCACATCGTCGACGTAGCCCCGCTCGGCGGCGATGTACGGGTTGGCCGTGCGTTCGGTGTACTCCTCCACCAGTTCCTCGCGTCGGGCCACCGGGTCAGCCGCCTGTTGCAGCTCGCGGCGGTGGATGATCTCGACCGCACCCTGGGGACCCATCACCGCCAGCTCGGCGGACGGCCAGGCGAAGGCCAGATCGGCGCCGACCGACTTGGAGTTCATCACCACATAGGCGCCGCCGTATGCCTTGCGCACCACCACCTGGATGCGAGGCACCGTGGCCTCGCAGTAGGCGTACAGCAGCTTGGCGCCGTGGCGGATGATGCCGCCGTATTCCTGATCGACGCCGGGCAGGAATCCGGGCACATCGACGAAGGTGACGAGCGGGATGTTGAAGGCATCACACGTGCGGACGAAGCGGGCCGCCTTCTCCGACGAGTTGATGTCGAGCACACCGGCCAACTGCATGGGTTGGTTGCCGACCACCCCCACGGCGTGGCCGTCGAGGCGGGCGAACCCGCACACGATCGAGCCGGCCCAGTTGGCGAAGTATTCGAGGAACTCACCGTCGTCGAAGACGGCCTCGATGACACTCTTCATGTCGTAGGGGATGTTGGGGCTGGCCGGGATGATGTCGTACAGCTCGGGCGCCCGCCGCTCGGGATCGTCGATCGGCGGGAACGACGGTGGCTCGGAGAGGTTGTTCTCGGGCAGGAACGACAGCAGGAACTTGACCTCGTCGAGCACCGCCTCCTCACTGTCGGCCACGAAGCTGGCCACACCCGACTTCGACGAGTGGCTCTTGGCGCCCCCCAACTCTTCGAGGGTGACCTCTTCGCCCGTGACGGTCTTCACCACGTCGGGACCGGTGATGAACATGTGCGACTTCTCGCGCACCATGAAGATGAAGTCGGTCATGGCCGGGCTGTAGACGGCGCCGCCGGCACAGGGCCCGAGAATCACGCTGATCTGCGGGATGACACCCGACGACTGGACGTTGCGGTAGAAGATGCCGCCGTAGGCGTCGAGGCTAACGACACCCTCCTGGATGCGGGCACCGGCCCCGTCGTTCAGGCCGATCATCGGTGCACCCACCGACAGGGCCAGGTCCATCACCTTGTGGATCTTCTCGGCGAAGACCTCACCCAGGGCACCGCCCATGACCGTGAAGTCCTGCGAGAACAGGAACACCTTGCGGCCATCGATGGTGCCCCAACCGGTGATGACCCCGTCGGTGTAGGGCCGGCTGTCGAGCCCAGCTTCGTGGGCTCGATGGCGGGCCAACATGTCGAGCTCGTGGAACGACCCCTCGTCGAGGAGGTAGTCGATGCGCTCACGGGCCAGCATCTTGCCCTTCTCGTGCTGGCGGGTGACCGCGTGCTCGGGGCCGGCGTGGATGGCCTCTTCCTTGCGCTGTTGGAGTTCGTCGAGGCGCTCGCGGAGTGGGTGCTCGGTCATGGGTAGCAGACCATATCGTTCCCCCACACGGGCACCCGAACCGCAGGTAGCGTCACCGGATGACCGAGCTCCGTCGCATCTGTGTGTTCTGCGGCTCCTCGGCGGGATCCACTCCCGTCTTCGCCGAGGCCGCCGCCGATCTGGGCCGGGTCTTGGCCGAACGCTCCATCGATCTGGTGTACGGAGGCGGCGCCACCGGCTTGATGGGAATGGTGGCCGACTCGGTGCTGGGCCACGGCGGCCATGTCATCGGTGTCATCCCCGGTGATCTGTCCGACGAGGTGGGCCACCCGGGTATCTCTCAGTTGGTCGAGGTCGAGGGTATGCACGCTCGTAAGGCGCTCATGTACGAG
This sequence comes from Acidimicrobiales bacterium, assembly GCA_051011595.1. Classification (GTDB taxonomy): domain Bacteria; phylum Actinomycetota; class Acidimicrobiia; order Acidimicrobiales; family SHLQ01; genus JAOUEE01. Next base: position 5,232 of record JBPCTQ010000383.1, on the reverse strand, counting down.
AAGGCCGATGCCTTCGTGGCCCTCCCCGGTGGCTTCGGCACCATCGACGAGTTGGCCGAGGTGCTCACCTGGAGCCAGCTCGGGCTGCACGCCAAACCGGTGGGGCTGCTCGACGTCGACGGGTACTACCGCCACCTCCTGGCCTTCTTCGACCAGGCGGTGGGCCACGGTCTGTTGAAGGACAAGAACCGGGCGCTACTGCTGTCCGACACCGGGGTCGAACCCCTCCTCGACGCGCTGGCCACCACCGAGGTGGTCTACGAACCCAAATGGCAGTGACCCCCCTCCGCCGAACTGGCGGCTCAGCGCGTCACCTATGACGCGCCGTACCGCCAGAACCACGTACTCGCCGACGCCCGGGGATGGTCAGCGGACCAGACGGCCCCAGGCCCGCAACTCGTCGATGAACAACTCGGGCTGCTCGAACGCCGCGAAGTGGCCACCTTTGTCGAGCTCGTTCCAGTAGATGATGTTCTGATAGCGCTGCTCGGCCCAGCGCTGGCTGGACCGGATGATCTCCTTGGGGAACAGGCTGCATCCGGTGGGCATCTCCACGCCGCCCGATCCGAAGTCGGCGAAGCTCTCCCAGTAGAGGCGACCCGAGGAGGCGCCGCTGGCGGTCAGCCAGTACATCATCACGTTGTCGAGCAACTCGTCGCGGCTGAGGGCGTTCTCGGGATGGCCGTCGCAGTCGGTCCAGGCCCAGAACTTCTCGAGGATCCACGCCATCTGCCCCACCGGTGAGTCGACCAAGCCGTAGCCCAGGGTCTGGGGTCGGGTGCTCTGTTGTTTGGAGTACCCCGAGTCCCACTGGTCGTAGTGGGCGAAGGATTCGAGGGCCGCCTGCTCCACCTCGGACAGGTCGTCCATGGTGGCCGGATCCGGGCCGGCCACCGGCATGTTGGTGTGGATGGCCTGGCAGTGGCCGAGGTTCTGCATGCCGATGTAGGTGGTGACGGCTGCGCCCCAGTCGCCACCCTGGGCCACATAGCGGTCGTAGCCGAGCCGCACCATGAGCTGATCCCACATCTCCGCCACCCGGGCCACGCCGGTGCCGCTCTGGGTCGGTTTGTCGCTGAAGCCATAGCCGGGCAACGACGGGCACACGACGTGGAAGGCATCGGCGGCATCACCCCCGTGGGCGGTGGGGTCGGCCAGCGCGTCGATGACCTTGTGGAACTCGACCACCGACCCCGGCCACCCGTGGGTGATGACGATCGGCAGCGCCCCGTCGTGGGCAGACGGTCGATGAATGAAGTGCACGCCGAGGCCGTCGAGCTCGGTGCGGTACTGGGGAAATTGGTTGTGGTGGGATTCGCGGGCCCGCCAGTCGTACCCATCGGCCCAGTAGGCGGCCACGTCCTGCACGTAGGCCAGCGGAATCCCCTGCGACCAGTCGTCGACCGCCTCGGCCTCGGGGAAGCGGGTCCGGGCCAGCCGCTCGGACAGGTCGGTGAGGTCGGCGTCGGGAATGGCGATCTCGAAGGGTGTGACGGCGTCGGACATCGAGGCTCCTGTGGTGGCGGACGGTCCGAATCGTCGTCGCATGGGCCCGGCGCGGGCAAATGGACCGCCAAACATCGGACGGCGGCCGGCCACTACTGTCCGGCCATGGACCTGCCCGTGATGCCGCCGGTGAAACCCATGCTGGCCAAGGCGGTCGACGCCATGCCCGACGGGGCGGTGTCATTCGAACCCAAGTGGGACGGCTTCCGCTGCATCATCTTCCGAGACGGCGACGACATCGAACTGGGCAGCCGCAACGAACGACCACTCACCCGCTACTTTCCCGAGCTGCTCGATCCGCTTCGTGACCAACTCCCCGACCGGTGTGTGGTCGACAGTGAGGTCATCGTCGAGCTCGACGACCAACTCGATTTCGATGCCCTCCAGCAGCGCATCCACCCCGCCGACTCGCGCGTGAACATGCTGGCCGAGAAGACACCGGCCACCATCGTGGCCTTCGACCTGTTGGCCCTGGGCGACGACGACCTGACTGATCAGCCCTTCGAACAGCGCCGCACTGCCCTCGAATCGATCGCCGGATCGTGGGCCGAGCCGCTCCGGCTGACCCCGGCCACCACCGATCGGGAGGTGGCCGCCGACTGGTTCGTCCGGTTCGAGGGGGCCGGCCTCGACGGGCTGATCATGAAGCCTCAAGAGAAGCCCTACGTCGAGAACAAACGCACCCAATTCAAGCTCAAACACGTGCGCACCGCCGACTGTGTGGTGGCCGGCTTTCGTATCCACAAGAGCGGCGACGGAGTGGGCTCGCTGTTGTTGGGGCTACACGACGAAGACGGCCAGCTCCATCACCTGGGCGTGGCGGCCAGTTTCACGGCCAAACGCCGGGTCGAGCTGCTGGAAGAGCTGAAGCCGTATCGCCTCGACGACATCGCCGATCACCCGTGGGCCGACTGGCTGGAGGCCGAGGCTCATGCCGACGGTCGGATGCCCGGCGCCCCCAATCGGTGGAGCGGAGCGGACCCGTCTCGCGACCACTCGTGGATCCCGATCCGCCCCGATCTGGTGGTCGAGGTGAAGTATGTCCAGGTCACCAACGGCCGGTTCCGGGGTACCACCCGGATGGTGCGCTGGCGACCCGACCGCGACCCGGATTCGTGCCGGTACGACCAGCTCGAGACACCCGAACCCATCCCGGTGAGCGACATCTTCGCCGCCGGGTGAGGTAGCGGAATTCCTCCGCTGACTTCCTTAAGTCACCCACGCTGACGCCGATCTCAACCTCGGAAGGCGACCACCCGAGTCGCCTTGTCACCGAGGGAGAAACCCGAAGATGTCGCAGGCGACTGGTCACAACCGCACAGAAAGGTTCATCGCCCTTCTGCTGGGCTGGACCCTGATCTTGGCTCTGCTGGGCCTCCCGGGCGCCGGCGCCGAGCCGGAGGCGGGCCGCGCCACCCACACCACCCCATGCGGAGATCTCACCTCCAGCGGGTCGCAGTACCTGTTCCAGTCGAGGCTCTACGACAACGTGATCGTGAGCAACGACGCCAACATCGCCGGGACACCGGGCAACGACTTCATCTGTGGCGGCTCCGCGGACAACGCCATCAACGGCTTCGGCGGCAACGATGCCCTGTTCGGCCGGGCCGGCGACGACACCATCGACGGCGGCAACGGACACGACCTGCTGTCCGGTGGTTTCGGCGACGATGCCCTCAACGGTTGGGCCGGAGCCGACGAACTGCACGGCGACCAAAACGACGACGAGCTGAACGGCGGCGGCCAGGCCGACACGCTCGACGGTGGCGCCGGCAACGACACACTCCTCGGCGGAGGTGGACAAGACGCGCTGGAGGGCGGCGGTGGAGACGATCACGCGGCTGGTGGTCCCCAGGCCGACGTCGCCAACGGTGGCCCCGGTGACGACACCCTCAACGGCAACGGCGGCGACGACACCCTCAACGGCAACGATGGCAACGACACGATCAAGGGCCAGAACGGCACCGACACCGCGACTGGTATGGCCGGCACCGACCTGTGTATCGCCGAGACCGAGATCTCCTGCGAGAACTTCGCCCCCGTCCCCAAGGACCCGGGCAACGATGCCCATCTGTGGCTCACCGAGCAGAACCCCGGGGGCAAGGCGGTGGGCGCCATCGCCAAATCGGTCGACGGCGACTCGCTGTCGATCATCGGCGTCGATGACTCCGCCACCACCGCCGACGTGACCTTCACGGCCGCCGAATTCTCGGTCGATCCGCGAACCAGCCACGACAACCTGCCCAACTACCCCACCGTTGCGTCCGAGCAAATCGTGGTGATGGTCTCCGACGGCACCGACACCACCGGCGTGAACGTCACCCTCGACATCCACGGCTTCGACGACGACCCCGATGCCGACGACGACAGCATCGACACCCTCGAAGCGACTCCCGTGAGCGACAACCTGCTCACCAACGATTCCGATCCCGACGACGGTGACAGCCTCACGCTCGTCAACGTCGGCGAGAGCAGCCCGGACACCGCCGTGACCGGGCCCACCACGTTCGCCTTCAGCTCCGGTGGTTCGGTCGACATCGACACCGACGGTTCGGTGACCTATACACCGCCCGCCATCACCCTGGCGTCAGGCGAGACCCACGTCGACACACTGGAATACGGCGTCAGCGACAACGCCGGCCACACCGATACGGCCACGGCCACCTTCACGGTGACCGGCACCGACGATCGCCCGGTGGCCAACGACGACGACTACACCACCGACGAGGACACCGCGATCACCGGTGACCTGCTCAGCAACGATGTGGACGACGACGGCGAGCCCATCTCGATCGGTTCGGTCAACGGCCTGCTGCTGGCCAGCCCCTACACGTTGGCCTCCGGCGCCATCCTGGACCTGAACGCCGACGGCACCTTCACCTACACACCGTCAGCCGCCGCCAACGCACTGGCTGTCGGCGAAGAGCTGGTCGACACGCTCGTCTACCGCATCACCGACGGTGAAGGCGACTTCTCCGACGAGGCCACGGTGACCTTCACCATCGAAGGCACCAACGACAGCCCGACCGCTGTGTTCGACACCACCGGCACCACCGAGGACGGCACGGTCACCATCGACCCGGCCGCCAACGACACCGATCCCGACACCAGCGACACCCTCGGCGTGTCGGCCGTCGACACCGCCACCACCAACGGCGACGTGACCATCAACCTCGACGGCACGGTCACCTACGACACCGACGGCGAGTTCGAATGGCTCGACGACGGCGGCAGCGACCTCGACTACTACGGCTACACCGTCAGCGACGGCAACGGCGGCACCGACACCAACACGGTGGCGGTGCTGATCACGGGCGTGAACGATGCCCCGGTCGCCGTCGACGACGACGTCCAGACCGACGAGGACACCGCTGTGGCCTTCAACCTGTTGGGCGACAACGGCAACGGTTCGGACTACGACGTCGACACCGGCGACACCCCGGCCCTGGCCACGGTCAACGGGCAACCCATCACCGGGTTCACCGTCATCCTCCTGCCGTCGGGTTCGACCCTCGAGGTCGACACCGACGCCAGCGCCAACTACATCCCGGCGCCGGGCATGCAGAGCCTGGCCACCGGCCATGTCGCAAACGACAGCTTCGTGTACACCACCACCGACGGCGACGCCGCCAGCGCCGCCGCCACGGTGAGCGTTTCCATCGACGGCGTGAACGACGACCCGGACGCGGTCGACGACCCCGACGAGGAGACCGATGAGGACACCGC
>JBPCTQ010000382.1:0-39356 GCA_051011595.1 Acidimicrobiales bacterium | reverse complement strand
ATCCGAGTGCCTCCCTCTCGTGGCCCGCCGGCGGCGTGGTCACCTCGCGCTTCGGCCCCCGATGGGGCCGGATGCATCAGGGCATCGACATCGCGGCTCCGTCGGGAACGCCGGTGTACGCCGCCGCCGGAGGCACGGTCATCCAGGCCGGGTTCAACGGCGGCTACGGCAACGCGGTCGTCATCGACCACGGTGGTGGCCTCAGCACGGTGTACGCCCACCACTCTTCGCTCACCGTCAGCGCTGGGCAGTCGGTTGGTGCCGGCACCCAGGTGGGATTGATGGGCAGCACGGGCAACAGCACCGGACCGCACGTGCACTTCGAGGTGCGCATCAACGGCACGCCCTACGATCCGCTCGCGTACCTGCCCTGACCGGGGTGGTCCATCTCGGCAAGGAGAGCTCGTGCCTGTTCTGCAGATCATCGGTGGCGGCAAGATGGGCGAGGCACTGCTGGGCGGGCTGGTCAGCACCGGCTGGGGGGCACCCACCGACCTGGTTGTGGTCGAACCCGAGAGTGTGCGGCGTGACGAACTGGCCCAGGCCCATGCCGGGGTCACCGCGGTCGACGGCCCCGTAGCCGACACCGACGCCATCCTGGCGGTCAAACCCGACATCGTGCCCGCCGCCCTCGAGCAGCTCAGAGCCGTCCGACCGGGACGGGTGCTCTCCATTGCCGCCGGTGTGACGCTGTCGACCCTCGAGGCGGTGGCGGGCGAAGGGGTGCCGGTCATCCGAGCCATGCCCAACACACCAGCGCTGGTCGGTGCCGGCGCGGCCGCCATCGCACCCGGCCGGGCGGCGGGTAACGACGACATGGACTGGGCCGAGTCCATCCTGGGAGCGGTGGGCACTGTGGTCCGGGTCGACGAGAGAGATCTCGACGCCGTCACCGGGTTGTCGGGTTCGGGTCCGGCCTACGTCTTCGCCTTGGCCGAGGCGTTGGTGGCGGCCGGTCGAGAACAAGGACTGTCGGCCGACGTGGCCTCGGCCCTCACCCAACAGACGTTGCTCGGAGCGGCCCGGCTGTTGGTCGACAGCGACGACCCACCGGCGGTGCTGCGGGCCAATGTGACCTCTCCCGGCGGCACCACCGCGGCCGGTTTGGCCGTGCTGAGCGACGGTGATTTCGACGAGCTGATCGCCGCGACGGTGCGGGCGGCAACCGCTCGATCGGTCGAGTTGGGTGCCTCCTGAAAATGACGCGCACACCCGTTGGCGCGCGTGCCGCGCGCTCCCTAGGGTGACCGACGGAGTGGAAACAGGGGTGATTCCGTTGGCAGAGATCGAGACACGAGGCACGTTCCTGACCGTGGCCGAGGTGGCCGGGCTCATGCGCGTGTCGACCATGACCGTGTATCGCCTCATCAAGGCGGGCGACATCGCCGCCGTGCGGGTCGGCAAGTCGTACCGGATTCGCGAAGACGACGTCGATCAGTTCCTCGCTTCCCGCTACACCGAAGCGGGCTGAGCACCGCCTGACCGGCCGGCTCGACGCCGAGGTCCGAGCCGGATCCCGCTACCGTCGCGGGCGATGAGTCGCTACGACACCATCTCCTTTCTCACCGACTACGGCTCGGCCGACGAGTTCGTGGGTGTGTGTCATTCGGTCATTCGGTCGATCGCGCCCGACGTCCGGGTGATCGATGTGACCCATCAGATCCCTCGTCACGACGTGCGTTCGGGCGGATTGGCCCTGGCCCGCAGCGCCCAGGACCTGGCCGCCGGCGTCGTGGTGGCTGTGGTCGATCCCGGCGTGGGCACCGACCGCCGACCGGTTGCGGTGGAGGTCGGCGACGGCGCATCGGTGCTGGTTGGTCCCGACAACGGACTGCTGGCCCCCGCCGTGGCGCTGGTGGGCGGCGCCACCGCAGCCGTGGTTCTCGACCAACCCGAGTACCACCTGCCGGCCCTCGGGCCCACCTTCGACGGACGCGACGTGTTCGCGCCGGTGGCCGCCCACCTCTGTTCGGGTGTGCCGTTGGCTGCGGTGGGGACCAGCGTCGATCCGGCGTCGCTGTTGCCCAGTGTCATCCCGGTCAGTGAGGTCACCGTCGGTCGTGCCGTGGGCGAGGTCCTCTGGGTCGACCACTTCGGCAACGCCCAACTCAACATCGATCCCACCGATCTCGATGGATGGGGCGAGCGGCTTCGGCTCGTCATCGACGACGATGTGCGCGTGATCGACCGGGTACGGAACTTCGCCGACATCCCGCCCGGTGGGATCGGATTACTCATCGACAGCTATGGCATGTTGGCCATGGCCGTCGACCGTGGATCGGCCGCAGCCGAACTGGGACTGGACGGCGGCGTCGAGGTGGCGCTGGAGGCCATCGACGACGCCCACCCCGACCCCGGAACCACCTCACCCGTCTCTCTCCGACCGCGACAGGACTAGCCGTGCGCCCAGGAACCACCATCGTCATGGCCATACTGCTGGCCGCCATCCTCGGCGCCGCCGTCTTCCAGTTGTTCTTCCAGATTCGCTGATCAGCCGGCCAGGACCTGGTCGAACCAGGCATGGGTGCGGCGGTGGTGGAGTCGGGCCATGTCGGTGTCGCCGAACATGTAGAAACCGTGCGGGGCGTCGGGCAGCACGTGCAGCTCGACGGTGTTCTCGTGGGCCGCCGACCGGCCGGCCAGCATGAGGGTGTCGTCGAGCAGGTGGTCGGCGGTGCCCACCGTCAACAGCGCGGGCGGCATGGCGGACAGGTCGGCGAAGGCCGGGGAGATCAAGGGGTGGCGCCGCTCGTCGTCGGTGCGGCCGGGCAGGTAGCACTCCGTGAAGAACTCGATACCGCCGGGTGACAACAGATCGGGCGCGTCGGTGGGACGAATGCCGCGCTGGCTGGGCGATCGACCCCAGTCGTAGACCCCGAACACCAGGTTGGCGCCGAGGAACCGGTCGATGGCCCCCAGGTTGTCGCGCACCCGCAGCAACGTGGCCGCCGTCATGTAGGCACCGGCCGACTCGCCCCCGATGAGCAGTCGGTCCGAACCGAACTCGGCCGCGGCATGGTCGAGCAGCCAGCCCGCCACCGTCTCACCGTCGTCGGGTCCCGCCGGATAGGGGTGTTCGGGTGCCAGGCGGTAGTCGACCGACACCACGGCCAAGCCGTGTCGGGTCACCAGTTCGAGGTTGTCGGCATCGTTCATGGCGGGTTCGCCCAGGATCATGCCGCCGCCGTGAAAGTGGAGGTAGACGCCGGTTGCCGTATCGGCCGGCGTCATGATCCGACATGGCACCCCGGCGATCTCCCGGTCGACGCCGTCGCTGCCCGGTGGCGCCATGGCTCTTACGATCGCCCGTTGTTGGGCCACGCGGGCCTCGACGCTGAGGCCTGGATCCTGGGGCTGGTTCATCACGTCGCCCACTGCTTCGGCGGCCGCCCGCATCTGCGGGCGATGAGAGTCGTCTTCGTCGGTCCACAGTTGCACGGTTCCTTCCTAGCAGCCGGCCCGTATGCGACCGAAACGACCCGATTGGAGGGAACCGTTCGCCCCCCGGGCGGGTGTGTGAGACCGTGGGAGCTATGTCCGTTGGGGGACGATGGATGGACATCGAGGCGATCGAGGAGTCGGTCGCGCTCCCGTTCGAGGCTTTCTATGACCTGCACCGGGACTCTGTCGCCCGCGCGCTGGCGCTGACGCTGGGTGATCCGGGTCTGGCCGGTGAGGCCTGCGACGAGGCCATGGTGCGGGCGTATCAGCGGTGGAATCGCATCGGCCGCTACGACAACCCGGCCGGTTGGGTCTACCGGGTGGGTCTCAACTGGTCACGCTCGTGGATCCGCAAGCGGAGTCGGATGCAGCTGGGCGAAGCGGTCGACGATGCGGTCGAGTCGGTGGTGAACGACGGTGTTCTCGAAGCGGCGGTGGCCCGCTTGTCGATCAAGCTGCGCGCCGTTGTGGTGATGCGGTACTACCTCGACTGGTCCACCGAACAGACCGCGGTCGCCCTCGGGGTGGCCGAGGGCACGGTCAAGAGCCGTCTGAGCCGGGCCCTCGACCGCCTCGCCGATGAACTCGGGCCCGAGGTCGAGCAATGAGCCTCGACGAGCGGCTCCGGCGCCATCTGTCCGATCAAGCGGCCCGCACGGCGGTACCGCCCGGCCCCAGCGCCTACCAGGTGCAGGCGCGCAGCTACGACCGTCTGCGCCGCTGGTTCCGGGCCATGGGGGCGGGTCTGGCCGTGGCCGCCGCCTGCGTGCTCGGGGTCATCGTCGTGTCACGGCCCGATGATCGACCACCACCGGAGGTGGCGTCGCCGTCCACCCCGACGACCCTGCCCCCCGTCGTCGAAGCTCCTCCGCCAACCCCACCACCGACCATTCCCACCGCATCCGTGGTGGCCGGGCCCGTGTCGGTCGACGAATACGTCCTGCAGGAGGCTTCGGCCTTCCCGGAGATGGTGCAGGTGTCGTCCGACGACCAGGGATTCGTGCTGGCCGATCCGGTCGGTGCCAGCGGCTGGTCGTTCCTTCGCTCCGACGACGGTCGCCAGTGGACGGGGGTGTCGTCGAATCTGCCGTCGGACCTGGTTGCGGCCCCGCGTGCTCGGCTCGGTGACCAGCATGTGGTGTTCGGCGGGCTCCGGCGCGGCCTCTCGGCACCGTGGTCCGAACAAGACGTGGTGGCGGCGGTAACCGACGACCTGGGCCAGTGGAACATCGTGCAGCTTCCGGTGCCCCTCCCGACCCCTCGGCGAATGGAGGACGTGGCCTTCTTCGAGGGCACCGCCGGTGACTTCGTGGCCCTCGGCACACTCACCGTCGACTTCGAGGCGTTGGTGTGGGAGCGGCTCCCGGCCGAGATCCAGGCCGACCTGGTCGAGTCGCTCGAGGGCGGCGCGGTCTACTCGCAGTGGGTGTTGGTGGTGCAAGGGGAGCGGGTGGCCATCGAGCTCCATCGATTCGCCACTGGTGCGGATCGGGTGCTGTTCGAGTCCACGGTGGCCGAGCTCGGCCTGGGTGAGTTCGTGGCGGCCGATGGGGTGCGTGACGATCGGCGGTACGTGGCGTGGACCTTGGGGGCTGACGGCCTGCCCGAAGCCGCCGAGGCCCGGGGGCTCGACCTGGTCACCATCTCGGGCACCGGTCGGGTCGGTGATTCGGTGTGGGCGCTCGGAACCGAAGCCGACGGCGCAGCTGCGCTGTACCGCTCACGCGACGGTGTGCGCTGGTCCCGCGTCGACTCGCTCGATCTCGTCGGGGTGCAGGAGCCGCTGTACCTGCTGGCCGAACCGTTGCGCCTCACGGTGTACGGCGTCCGTGACAACCTGGTGATGGACTGGCGCAGCGACGACGGCGAGGAGTGGGACCAGCGGGTCATCTGGGAGCACGACCAACCCATTCGTAGTGCGTCGGCCATCCGCGGCGCGTTGGGCGAGCCGGCGGTCACCATCGCCGTCTCGGCCGGTGAGCGGGCGCCGACCACGGTGTTGGCCACCGATGATGGTGGCCGGAACTGGCGACTGGTCACGCTCGATCCGGGAGCTGAGCTGCTGGCTGCCACTGGCGACACGCTGCTCGTGCGCCAGGTCGGCGAGCCGGGTGACGACCGCGCCCGGCCCTATCTCATCAGCCGCATCGAGCTGGAGTGAGCAGCGCCCACGTCGCGTGCGCCGGTCAGCCCCCGACGTCGATGCGGGTCATGGTGCCATCGCTGCTGACGGCGGTGATGGCCGGCTCGGCGAAGTGCGAGACGTACAACGTGCCGTCGGGTCCGAACGACAGGTTGTCGTAGAAGTTCACGGGCAGCTGATGAACATCGGTGGCCTCGCCGGACTCGAGGTCGACGGTCAGCACCTGACCAGTGGCCCCCGACAGCACGTACAACAACCCGTCGGGACCGAGTGTGCTGGCGGTGACACTCACCAGGCCGTCGGTCAGGGTGGTGATCTCGCCGCTGTCGATGTCGACGGTGGTCACCGATCCCGGGCCCGCCACACCACCCGTGGGTCCAATCACCTGGCGGCCGACGATGGCGAAGGCGTTGAGGTCGCCGATGTCGGTGGCGATCTCCTGGGGCTCGGATCCATCGGTGGGCACCACGTACAACCCGTCGGCGCTGATGGCGAGACCGACGATCAGCTCTCCGTCGTCGGTGAAGCCGATGGGGTTGGCGCCTGCAACGAGTGAGTTGATCACCTCCGACGAGCCGTTCTCGATTCGGCCGATGCTGCCGTCGACGAATCCGGTCCAGTAGATGGCGCCGTCGGGTCCGGCGGCCACATCATCGGGTCCCGCCGCACCGGTGTCGACCCGGGTGAGGATGGCGCCGCTGGTGCGGTCGACCTCGATGACCTGGTTGGCGCTGATCGAAGCCACCCAGATCGTCTCACCCACCACCTCCAGTCCGTTGAGCGCGGCCGGCGGGGTCTGGTCGGCCAGCGGTTCCGCGGCGGCCGCCGTGGTGGTGGGAGCCGCAGTTGTGGTGGGCGCGGCGGTTGCGGCCGGAGCCGTGGTGCTGCTGGTGGTCTCCGCGAGGGTGGTGGTCGACGCCGTAGGGGCGGCGGTGGTCGACCCCGCGGCATTGTCGTCGTCGGACGAGCTGCACCCGACGAGAACCAACACCCCACAGGTGAGGGCGGCGGCGGTGCGAACGAGGGTGGGAGTCATAGCCACCGAGGCTAGAAGGCGTTCTGGTAGTGCAGCGACACCGAGGGAGCGTCGCGGCACTACCAGAAGGGGGGGTTTGTTCGGTGCGGGGGTCACCCTTGACAACCTGGTTCGGCTTCTGTAGATGTAAGTTACAGTACATAGCTGTTATATACATCTACTGATCCAATCGAGGCAGGAGGCCCCGACGATGGAGATCATCACCAAGTACGCGGTGGTGGGAGGTGTTGCGGCCCTGGTCCTGGCCGGTACCCACCACGGTGGTCATCGACGGTGTGGAGGATGGTCGCGCCGCCGCCGCCACGGCCGGCGCTCCGACTCGGGCCGGTTCGGTGGTCGCCAATGGCAGGGGCTCACCGAAGCCGAGGCCCGAACCAAACTCATGGAACAACTAGGCGACGAGTCTGCGGTGGACGCTGCCATCGACGAGCTCGACACCCGTGGCTACCTGGCCGAGGGCGGGTCGGCCGGATGAGCCGCGGCCACCATCGCCGGGGCCGGCGAGGAAACCGGAGCCGGGTCTGGGACTCCTCCCGCCGTGAATGGGTGGTGTCGGCGCGAATCGAACGGTTCTTCGAACCGGCGTTGTTGTTGGCGCTGCGCGGTCGCCGAGCCCACGGGTACGAGTTGGCCGATGAGCTCGGTACCTGGGGTGACGACTACGTCGTCGACAGCGGCAACCTCTACCGCATGCTGCGCAAACTCGAGGAAGACGGCCTGGTCCGCTCTTCCTGGGCCGACTCGGACCGTGGTGCCAACCGCCGGGTGTACACGCTCGAACCCAAGGGCGAGCGGGTACTCGATGCCTGGGCTGAATCGCTGGCCGACGCCGAGGTCATGCTGGCTCGATTCGGCGACGCCTTTCGGTCGGCACCGGTGAACGAGACCGAGGACGCTTCATGAACACGATCAGCTTCGAGGAACAAGACCGGCGCTTGCGAGAGCGCGAGGAGCGAGGCGAGTCCCGGCACCACCGCAGCGGACCGTGGTACTGGGACTGGCGGCGACCTCCCACCAAGTTGGGACGGTTCAGTCATCGGCTGATGCACTGGTTGTGGGATGTGTCGGCCCTGGTTTTCACCGTCACCATGGTGGCGGTGTTCGTGGCGGCCACGGTTGCTGCCTGGCGCTGGGTCTTCTCGGTGCTCGGCTGAATCCCGCCCGGTGGCGCGGTGGGTAACACCGAGGCGCCATCGGTCAGGGGTTGGCGATGGGTTCGTACACGACCTCGAGTCGGATCCCGTCGGGGTCGTCGAAGGCGACGGCGTAGTAGTCGGGTGAGTAGTCGTAGACCGCCGGGGGATCGGCCACCGGATGGCCGGCCGCGACCAGTAGGTCGTAGAGCGCATCGACATCGTCCCGGCTGTCGGCGTGGAAGGCCAGGTGGTCGATTCCGGGTGCCTCACGTTCGTGATGTTGTCTCGGCGCCGGGTTGCGGGGCGGCCGAACCTCGATGCCCCACCAGGTGCCGCCCTCGAGTTGTTGGGCCCAGGTTGCTCGATCGGCCGATTCCTCCAGCCGTCGCAGGCCGAGGTGTTCGAGCACCAGGCCGTAGAAGGGAATCGACCGCCCGGGATCGGACACGTTCAGGTCGAGATGGCTGATCATCCCTCGTATGGCCATGTGTTCCCCCGTTCTTCGGACGACAGCGTACGGTGCCGACCGCCATCGATTCCGACCACCTCAGCCAGGGTCACGCCCTGAGCGTCGCAGCAGTGACGGCCACGGGTTCCGACGGGCCACGAGGGGAACCACCCGAGCCACCACGGCGCCCTTGATGCCCCCTTCGGCCTCCGAAAGACAAGCCCCGGCGGCCAGGAACAAACCCTCGGGATCCGCGGGCTGGTGGCGGCGATCGGTGCGGCTGAGGTCCCACGCGTGAAGGTGCCATTCGCTGGCCGCCACACCGGCGTGGAGGCCGGCCGTCACCGTTCCGAAGGGGAAGCCGTAGACGACCTCCCAGTGGGGGTCGACTCGGACCAGGTATCGATCGGCACTCTCCACGAAGAGCTCGATGGCCGAGGGGCCGTCGACATCGGCGAGCTGTTCCAGTTCGTCGCGGTTGCGGACATCGAGTTGGTCGGCCGGGAAGGGCGGGTCGGTGGCACCGTCGAGCGCCCGGTCGAGCCAGTGGTGGTACCACCGCGACACCGCCAACATGTGTCGGGCGACGTCGGCGTTCGACCAGTCGCCGACACCGGGGGCCTGCCAATCGGTGTGGTCGAAGTCGGTGGTGGTGGTCCGGACGGCATCGACACCGGATCGGTAGAGATCGTGAACGCGGGACCTGGCCACGGAAGCGGGCATGGGTGCATTGTTGCCCATGTCGGCGATCTCGCCCCTCCGTTTCGGCGTGGCTAGCGTCAGTGACCGATGCAGCTCGATGGAGACCGGATAGTGCTGCGCCGTGCGGTACCGGCCGATGTCCCCGCCCTGGTGGCCATCCGGTCGACACCCGAGGTGCGGGCTCGCTGGCGAGGCGACGACCTCGACACCGACGTGGCGGCTGACCTCGTCGACGACGACAAGACCGTGTTGGTGATCCTCGACCGCGGGGGCGAAGTCATCGGTGGTATCTCGTGGTATCAGGAGACAGAGGCCGACTATCGCCACGCCGGCATCGACGTGTTCTTGTCCCCGGACGTGCACGGGCAGGGGCTGGGCACCGACGCGGTGCGCACGCTGGCCCACCATCTGATCTCCGATGAGGGTCATCATCGGCTGATCATCGATCCCGCGGCCGACAACGCAGCCGCCATCCGCTGCTACACCAAGGTGGGGTTCCGACCGGTGGGTCTGATGCGCCAGTACGAGCGGGGGCCCGATGGCCAGTGGCACGACGGGTTGTTGATGGACCTGTTGGCCGACGAGCTCACCCGGGGCGACGGGCGATGATCTCGCCGTACCACCGAGATGGATAGTTGCTCTCCACGCCCTCGAAACCGGCTCGTTCGATCATCTCTTCGAGGATCCAGCCGTAGGTGGAGAACTCCTCCCGAACATGGGTCTCGAAGTCCTCACGGGTGAAGCCGGTGCCGTCGGTGCGCGCCATGGTGTCGATCCAGTCGGCCAGACAGTCGGGTGTCTCGGCGGGCGCGCAGCTCCACATGGCGTCCCACAGGTAGAGCACACCGCCGGGGCGCAACATGTCGTGGAGCCGCACCAATGCAATCTGCTTCCAGGTGTCGGGGAGTTGGTGCAACGCCGACCGGGTGGTCACCACATCGGCCGGAGGTCCCTGGTGTTGGTGGGAGAGAAAGCCGCCGTGGTGGATGTGGATCTCGACGCCCGCTTGTTGGGCTCGATTGCGGGCGAACTCGAGCATCGTGGTGGAGACGTCGACACCGTGAGCCTCGGCCCCGCGTTTCGCTGCTTGAACCGGTAGTGAGCCGGTGCCCGTGCCCAAGTCGACAATGACCGAGTCGGCGCCGATGGCCAGACGGTCGAGCAGCTCGTCGTCGGCTGCCGCCCGGGTGCCCTGGTTGGTGTCGTAGGCCGCCACCGCTGTGGCCGAGTCCAGGTCGACACCCACCGGATCGAACTCGGCGAATGTCCACGGTGGTGGTGCGGCGGTCATGACCTCAGCTTGGTGGAGGTATCGGGTCGGGTGCGGCCATTTCCGGCCGGACGACCTGCAACACTCGTCGCATGACGGATCATCGAGCAGTGAATCTGGCCCAGAAGTTGAGCCAGTTCGACGAACCCTGGTCGCCTCGAACGGTTGCCCGGTTCAACGACCACGACGTGATGCTGGCCAAGTTCGACGGCGAGTTCGTGTGGCACAGCCACGTCGACACCGACGACTTCTTCCTGGTGTTGACCGGTGATGTCACCATTCACTTGCGCGACGGCGACGTCGAGCTCGGTCCAGGGGAGCTCTACGTCGTACCGAAGGGCATCGAGCACCAACCGTGCACGACCGGCGGGGCCGAGGTGTTGCTCATCGAACCGACCGGCACTCCCAACACCGGCGACCGACAGACGGCCGCGCCACGGATCGAGATCTGACCGGCCGCTATTCGCCGATGTCCTCGTTCCACAACTCGGGGTGGGTGGCGATGAAGCTGGTCATGAGCTCGATGCAATCGGGGTCGTCGACCACGTCGAGCTCGACACCTCGGGAACGCACGTACTCCTCGGGTCCACGGAACGTGCGGTTCTCGCCGATGACCACCCGCGGAATGCCGTACAGCAACACCGTGCCGCTGCACATGTCACAGGGTGAGAGCGTGGAATACAGCGTGGCCCGGCCGTAGGCGGACGCCGGCAGCCGCCCGGCGTTGTCGAGGCAGTGCATCTCGGCGTGCAGGATGGGTGAGCCCTGCTGCACCCGCTGGTTGTGTCCTCGGCCGACGATCTCGCCGTCGACCACGAGCACACTGCCGATGGGGATCCCGCCATCGGCCAGCCCGGCCCTGGCTTCGGCCAATGCGGCCTGGAGGAAGCGGTCGCTCACCGAAACACTCTGTCACGGTGCTCGATCGGGTCATAACATCGCCTCGACCCAGGGACGATCGCCGTGCAGTGCAACTTCCTCAGTATCGACGACGCCCAGCACCTCGACGGTGGCGTGGCCGTGGTGGTCGATGTCATGCGGGCGTACACCGTGGCCGCCTGGTCGTTGCATCTGGGTGCCAGCGGACTGATTCTCGTGGCCGACGTCGAAGAGGCGGTGCGGGTGGCCGCCCAGCGGCCCGGGGCGCTGTTGTTCAAGGACGCCGACATCGACGCTCGCTTCGATCTGCACAACTCGCCGGTGCAGTTGTTGGCTCTCGACGTCGCCGATCGGATCATCGTGCAACGAACCTCGGCGGGTACACAGGGGGCCGTGGCGGCTCGGCGGGCTGAACACCTCTTCTGTAGCGGTCTGGTGGGAGCCACAGCCACGGCGGAGGCAGTGATGGCGATCGATCCCGACGAGGTGTCGTTCGTGGTCACCGGCTCGAACGGCACCGCCGACGAGGACCTGGCCTGCGCCGAGTACATCGCCGAGTTGATCAGAGGCGCCGACCCTGATGCCGGCCCCTTCGTCGACCGGGCGAAAGCGTCGCGTCACGCCAGCCGCCTGCTCGCCGCAGCCGATGGCGGCTGGGCCGGGATCGATGCCGGGGATGTCGACATGTGTGTCGATGTCGACCGGTTCGACTTCGCCATGCGAACCGAGCTCGTCGACGATTTGTTGATGCTGCGGCGGGTGGTCTGACCCCGGGAACTGCTCGCTCCGTCATTGGCGCGCAGTTGTGCGCATCGGCGCGCAGACCGGGTCCGGCCGGCTCGGTAGGTTGCTCTCAGGTTCACCCGGTTGGCGGGCCGGGTGAACCCGGCGGGGGCAAGGCGAAGAGGAGCTCCGATGCAGGATCCTTTGGCCCGCAGGATCGGCCTTCGTCGTAGTGCCCGGTTGCATGCCTCTTTCAGAGTGCCGGCCGGACGCGATGGTTCGCCCCACGGCCCCCATGTCAGTGGGGAGCTCACCTTCTTGGTGGGCACCGACAACGACCCCGATCGACCCCAGTTTCGGCTGGGCACCCTCAACCTGGTGTTCGATCCCAGCCCCGAGCTCGGAGGTGGTGATGCGACACCTTCGGCGTGTCTTCCGGCGGCCGTCAGCCCGGAGGTCGAGTTCGACGAGCGCACCCGCGAGCTGGTGACACAGTTCGAGCTGAACATCGATGCCCCGGCCCGCTGGGTCGGTTCCCAGATCGACCTCGATCCCGAGAACCACACGCCAGGGCCGGCACCGGTGTCGACGACAGCAGAGTTGCGGGGCCGATTCGTCACCGACCTCCGGCCGGTCGACTATCGCTTCGAGACGTTCGACGGACAGCTGGAGATCCGGACCCCCCGGGCACTGCTCGACGTCATCAAGGTGCCGATCCTGGTCGTGCCTGTACTGATCCCGATGTTCTGGTTCCGCTGGGCCCCGCGCCGACAGCTCTGTGTCCAGCCGGTGTTCATTGCGGCCAGCGGGTTGGTGCCCGCGACCGGTTCGGACTTCTACCCCGGGCTGGCTCGGGCCAACGAGATGTGGGGCGGGTGCTGTCTGCAGTTCGTGGCCAAGTGCCCGCCGATCTATGTCCAGAACCAGGACTACCGGGTGTCGACGATGACGGAGGCCACCGCCTTCAAGGACGAGGTCACCGTGGCCGACGCCGTCGAGGTGTTCGTGGTGGAGCGTCTCGAGCCCGAGGAAACGTGGGGTGGGGGAGCGACGTTCGGCAGCGGAACCGCAGCCGCCAAAGTGGTGACGGGCGACAACCAACTCCCTCTGAACCGGAACCACCTGGCCCACGAACTGGGTCATGTGCTGGGTCTGATCCATCCGGGGGATCAACGTGCCGGTGTGGTCGCCGGGTGTGCCGGCTCGGTGATGGAGCCGAGCGGATTCTTCGCCGACAACCCCGATCTGCAGTGTGAGGCCAACTGCCACAACGCGTCGAACCCGCTGTTGTGCACGTTGCCCCACGATCGCTGCTTGTCGGTCGATCGACCCGACGATCAGCTCTTCTGAAGTCGGGTCAGCGGCCGTACACCGACACGGCGTTCTTGCTGTCGGCGGTGAAGGTCTCCTGTCGCCAGCCGCCCCATCGGTCGATCAGCCGCAGCCCCGCGAGACGGGCCATGAGGTCCATCTCGCTCGGCCAGATGTAGCGGGTGACGATTGGGTTCAAGCCGATGCCGTCGGTGGTGATGGTGACGTGATTCTCGTCGAGTTGTTGGGTGACGGGGTCGTAGCGGGCCACATCGAGGCGGACCTCGTCCACCCCCACCGCCTCGGCATCGACGTACTGATTGTGGCGGAGGGGCATCAAGTGGCTGGGCACCATGCCTTCCACCACGAAGACACCGTCGTCGGCCAGGTGTGATGCCACGTTCTCGAAGCAGCGGACCTGTTCGTCCTGGCTGAGCAGGTTGTAGAGCGTGTTGAACACCAGGTAGACGAGACCGTAGGTGCCGTCGACCGCGACGTCGGCGAAGTTGCCGATGATCACGGTGAGTTGGTCACCACCCGGTTTGGCCCGGAGCTGTTCGACCATGGCCGGAGACAGGTCGATGCCGTCGACCGACACGCCGCGGGCGGCCAAGGGGAGCGCGATGCGGCCCGTGCCGATGGCGAGCTCCAGCGCCGGACGGCCGGCGGCCAACTCGGCGAGAAATGCGACGGTGTCGGTTTCGTCACCGCGTACGTGCCGGGCGTCGTACCCAGGTGCGGCATCGGCGTCGAAGCTGCGGCCCGGTTCGTAGTCGTCCATGGCCCTCGATCCAACTCGCGACAACCAGGCAACGCAATCAGTTTGCGGCCACCGGGCCGCCCGCCCGGCTGATCAGAATGTAGGTTGCGCCTGTGGTTTCCTTCTCGGTCTGCCGTCACCCCATGTTGCGAGCGCGATCGGCGGTTCTCGTCGGTTTCCTGCTGCTTGCGGCCGCTTGTGGCGACGACGACGCCGCGCCGGAAGATGCGACACCGACCACTTCGGCCGCGCTGACCAGCGACGATCCCGCCGGCTCCGCCACCTCCTCGAGTGTCACCCAGACGAGCACCCCGGAGTCCGAGTTCGACCAATACGGCGGCTGGCGCGCCACCGAGTTCGACGCGAGCGGGCGTTTTGGCGTCGAGGAACGCGACGACACGTGGTGGTTCGTCACCCCTGATGGTCACGCCCTCTGGTCACACGCCCTGCAGGGTGTGAACTCCCGCGGCACACCCGAGGGCGACAGCGTCTTCCCCTACGAGGAGAACATTCTCGAGCGTTACGGCACCAAGGAAGCCTGGGCCGAGAACACGCTTGCGCTGCTCGACCGCGCCGGCTTCAACACGATCGGCGACTTCAGCGAACAAGAACATTTCGCCGGCGAGCTGCCGTACGTGGGTGGCGTCTTCCTGAGCGAGCATGCGCCGCCGGTGGATCGTGGCCCGGATGCGTTCCGAGGTCGGGCCCGCGACTTCTTCAATCCCGACTTCGAGGCCGGCGTCGACGAGGAGATGGGTCCCGTCGCTGATTGCGCGGCCGATCCGTACTGCATCGGCATGTTCCTCGACGACGAGGTTTCGTGGGCCGCCAGCTTCTTGATGCCGATCCCCTATTTCGATTCGTACCAGTACCAGACCCCGGGCGAGCCCGGAAAGGAAGCACTCCAGGCGTTCCTCGAGACCCGCTACGAAGGCGACATCGATGCCTTCAACTCGACCTGGGGTTCGGCCCTCACCTCTTTCGACGACATCCAGACCATCGACCCCGAGGTCGCACCGCTCAGCCCCGACGAGCCGTCGGCCGGTACGCCCGATCAGCAGGCCGACCGCTTCGCTTTCCGTACCCATGTGGCCGACCGCTACTTCTCGGTGACCGGCGCCGCGTTCGTGGAGGCCGGACCGGACGTGTTGAACCTCTGCCCCCGGTTTCTTCCCGCCAACCTCACCGAGGATGTCATCGAGGTCGCCGCCGAGCACTGCGACGTGCTCTCCATCAATGCGTTCGATATACCAACCGTTGCGATCGACTACCTCGCCGGCTGGTCCTGGACCGGGGCGATCCAACCCGATCCGCTCTTCGCCGACATCCCGCAGATCGCGGCCATCGCCGATCGTCCCGTGCTCTTGTCGTCGTTCTCCTATCGGGCCGAGGTCGAGGGGCTGAACGACTTCCCACCCACGGTCATCTTCGAGATCTTGCCGACTCAACAAGACCGTGCCGATCGGTACGAGGCCTACATGACCGGCGCACTGGAGATGCCATCGGTGGTTGGTGCGCACTGGTTCATCCATTCCGACCAACCGGCGGCCGGCCGATGGGACGGCGAGAACAGCAACTTCGGAATCGTGAACATCGAGGATGATCCCTACGACGTGCTCGTCGACCGCATGGGCGAGATGGCGAGCCAGCTGTACGAGTGAAACCGCTGCGCGCCGCGGCGACCGGCTGCTGACAGCCGCACGGCTGTTCTCGCGATCCCTCAGGTTTCCGACGACTCCGGAATCCGTTCCGCTACCCGGAGACGGTTGCCATCGGGGTCGATGAGTTTCACCTCACGCCCCCACGGCTGCTGGTGAATCTCCCCATCGAACTCACTGGCAACCGCGTCGACGTCGTCCACCCAGAAGTAGGCCAGTGAGCCCGGGCGTGCATCACCCTCGTGTTCGGAGAGGTGCAGCTCGATGCCGTCTCTGTCGAGAAACAGGTAAAGCGGGAAGCCCGGTTCGAACCGGTGTTCGCCTACCACCTCGAAACCAAGACGGCCGTACCAACGCGCCGTGGCAGCCGCGTCGGCCGCTCGGAATATCGGGATCAGCTTGGCAGTGATGAGACAACACTAGGTCCGTCTCTCGATCAGCTCCCGCGAAGACGTCAGCCACTGGGCAGCCCGTTCGGAACTCGACCACGTTTCCGGTTCAGCGGGCACACGCGGAAACCGGCTCCCCCCAGGGACAATCCCTGGTGAGAGCCGGCGGGAGCGGAAGGTGTGGGATTCGAACCCACGGTGATGCGAAGCACCACAACGGCTTTCGAGGCCGCCCCATTCGTCCGCTCTGGCAACCTTCCGGAAACGACGCTACCGGGCCGCGCCGGTGCGGCCAACCGATCCCGGGGGGACGATCGCCGGGTCAGGGTGCGGCGGCCGCGGCGGCCACCTGTTCGGCGTAGGCGGCCTCGATCAAAGGACGGGCGATGGCTCCGGCGTACCGGAATGCTCCCGACGCCCACACCGGGCATTCGCCGTTGAGCTCGTCGAAGGTCCGATCGTCCTCAGGTCCGAAGCCGCTGGTACAGAAATGGCCGCCAAAGGGGTCGCGCACCAGGTTCACCGGTACACCGTCGTCATCGACACCTCCGGTGCACGGTTCGATGGGCAGACACGGCAGCGTCTCGGTGTAGCTGCCGTCTTCGGCCAGCACGGTGGCGGCGGCGTCGAGGAGCTCGACATGGTCGAGGCGGTCGGCGGCATCGCGCAGAAAGGCGTTGATCCGGTCCGAGGTGGGATTCTCCTGCACCGATTCGAGGCGAGTGATGGGGAGTGTCACCAGCCGGGTGTCGACCCCGGCGGCCCCCGTGATGGCCAGCAATTCTTCGAGGTCGGCGCCGTACTTGTCGGTGGCGGGCTCGCCGACGAGCGGATCACCGTTCTCGTCGGCCATACACGGCAGGAATGTGTTGTTGGTGAACAACACGACGACGGCCCAGGGTTGTTCGGCCTCGATGTCGGCGGCCATACCCGGCAGCCATCCGCAGATGGACGTGCCGTTGCCTGCCCGCCACACGATGTTGAGCCGTCCTCCCGCCGCGGTGAAGTTGGTGAAGTGCTCGCTCATCGACAGCGCCATGCTGTCGCCGTACACCATCACCGTGTTGCCGGCCGGGCGGTACGGCACGTCGGCCCGCCGTTCCTCGTCGAGCGCAAGGGTGGTGGTGGTGGGCACCGGCTCGGTGGTGGTCGACGAGGTGGTGGTCGCAGTGGTTTCGGTGGCGATGGATTCGGGAGCCTGACTGCTGGTGCTGAGGACTTGGTCCGAGGAGGTCGGATCGGAAGAGGATCCGTCAGAGCTGCAGGCCGCCGCCAGCACCACCACGGCGAAGAGCACGATCAGTGGGCGCATGGCGCCAACGCTACCGGTCGCCCGACCGCAGGGCCCTACGCCCGCCGGGACGCGAAGAAGTCGGTCAGCAGGCCGGCACACTCATCCCGACGCACGTTGGTGATCACCTCGTACTCGTGGTTGAGGCGAGGATCGGCACCCAGGTTGTAGAGCGAGCCGCACGCACCCGCTTTCGGGTCGTCGGTTCCGTAGACCACCCGGCCGACCCGGCCGGCCCACAAGGCGCCGGCACACATCGGGCAGGGCTCGAGGGTGACCACCACGGTGGCATCGTCGAGTCGCCAACTCCCCGTGGCCGCGGCGGCGTCCCGCAGTGCCAGCACCTCGGCGTGGGCAGTGGGATCACCGGTGCGTTCGCGCTCGTTGTGGCGCCGAGCGATCACTTCGCCGCCGATCAACACCACCGCTCCGACCGGTACGTCGTTGTGGGCCAGCGCGCTCCGGGCTTCGTCGAGGGCGATGGCCATGGCCTCGTCGTCGGTCATGTCCGGACGCTACCGCCCACGCGGTGGCTGGCGGAGCAGATGCGTCTCGGCGAGGATGGTGCCCGATGTCACATTTGGGACGGCGCCTGCTGGTGGTGGTGATCACGGCCGTGGTGTTGGCCGCGTCGTGCACCTCGTCGGGAGAGGACGAGGAAGGGGTGGGCACCGACACAGGGGTCGCGACCACGGCGGCTGTCCCGACCACTGTGGCTTCCACCGCAGCAACCACCAGCTCGACGTCGTCTCTGGCTCCGCTGACCGCTTCGTTCCGTGGTGTCACCGAGGACACCATCCACCTCGGTGCCGTCGGCATCGACTTCGACAGTCTGCGGGAGATGGGTCTGGTCGACATCAACCGGGGCGACCAAGAGCTGCTGTGGCAGACGATCGTCGACGACATGAACACCCGGGGCGGCATCCTCGGCCGTCGGATCGAGCTGCACTACCGGCCCTACGACGTGATCCAGCCGGCCAGCGCCGAGGCCGTGTGCATCGAGCTCACTCAAGACGTCGGGGTGTTCGCCATGCTGGTGGGCTTCGACGGCCCCACTGCCGAAGTCGATCAGTGCGTGGCCAACCAGAACGAGACCTTCCTGGTGAGCAACGTGGCCACCAACGAGGACATGGTGGCCGGGGTGGCGCCGTGGATCCAGGTCGGCTTCCCCGGAGTGGGGCGGATGGACACCGGCACCATCGACCTGGCCGACGAGCAGGGGATCTTCGACGGTGAGGTCGTGGCCGTGCATGCGCTGGCGGTGGCCGCTGCCGAACGGGTGGGCCCGGCGGTGGACCATCTGGCCACCCTCGGAGTGGAGGTCGTGGTCGAGTCGCTCAACGACGCGCCCAACGGGGATGCGGTGGCTGGTGCGGCCAACTGGCGAGTCATCGCCGAGCAGTTGCGCGAGGCCGACGTCACCACGTTGATCATCCTGGGCCCGGCTGCCTTCGAGTACGGGCAGCTGATCGACAACGGTCTGGGCGACCTCCAGGTGATCAACTCCGACAATGCCCTGGGCGGGATCGGCGGCTTCGACTCCCATCTTCCGTCGGACTACGACGGCGCCCTCGGGCCGATGGGGCTGCGACCCGAGGACAACTTCGAGATCGACGGGTTCGCGTCCTGCGTCGACGTGTTCGAAACCGCCACCGGCCACGAGGTGAAGCACCCGGCCGAGGTCCCCAACGGCGAACCCGACTGGTACACGGCGCTGCTCACCGTCTGCAATCGGCTTCGCCTGTTCGAGGAGGTGGCCACCATGGCCGGGGTCGACCTCACCAACGATTCGGTGCGGGCTGTCATCGACTCGAGCCCCAGCCTCGATCTGCCCCAGGTGCCCTTCCTGAGCTTCAGCGCCGAGAAGTACGACGGCAACGACGGGCTGCGCCTGGGTCGGTTCGACTCGGCTCAGGGACTCGAGGGCCGTCTCGAGCCGTTGACCGAACTGATGGACATCAGCTGAGTCGTCACGAGCCGGCGAGCACCCGTATCCGCCCGCTACCGGGGTCGACCTCGACCAGGTCACCGTCGGTGATGTGTTCCATGGCATCGGTGGCGCCGATGACGGCGGGCAGATCGAGTTCTCGGGCCATCACCGCGGCGTGACACAACAGTCCGCCCTCTTGCACGATGAGAGCGCCGGCGATGGCCATCACCGCGTTGTAGGTGGGAGCGGTCCAGGCCGCAACCAACACGTCGCCGGGATCCATCCGGTCGATCACCTCTTCGGCACTGTGGGCCACCCGGGCCGTTCCCTGGTAGGTGCGCGAACCGATCCCGGTGCCGGTGAGCCGGGGCCGCTCGGTGGCCGGCGGCTCCAGCAACTCGACGCAGGTGGTGACGGCCTCGACCATACGTCGCATCATCGGCGGGAGGGCCGACGGATCGGGAGGAGCACCTTCGGGCCCGAGTCGCAGAGGCGGCTGTAGGTCGGACTCCCACCGTCGTTCGCGGCGGCGGGCGTCGAGGTCGTCAGTGGTGAGTGATGTGGACCCCCGCAGGACCGCGCTCAGTTCGGGCCCGTCGAGCTCAAAGACCAGCGAAGACTCGGACAGGCGACCAGACTCGGCCAGCCGCCGACCGGCCTCCAGGTAGCCACGCCGGATCAGTCCCATCGGCCATTCGGCGGTGAGGGGGCCGTTGTCGTCGCGTAACCCGTAGGCCCGGCGGGCCCACGTCCACATCTCGTCGAACTGCTCCTGGTGGTCCTCGGGCACCTGGGCCCGGATCTCCTCCAACACCTCGGGATCGAACGCCGTCGTCGGCGCCTCGGTGGTGGCTGCCCGTTTGATCATGTTGAGGGTGGCCAGCGGCATCTCTCCCACCGTGACTCCTTCGATGTCGTAGGAGGTCACCACCCGCCAGCGATAGGTGGCCAGGTAGTCGTCGAGCCGGCGCCCAGCCTCGGCGACCGAGTGCACATCGTCGAGATCGGCCAGCTGCTCGATGTCGACATCGGCGTCGTGAAGCGCCTCGGCGATGGACCTGGCGGCTGACGCCGCTTCGGTGGTGGCCGGCGATGCGCCGTACAGCGTGGCCATCACCGACACCGGATCGATCCCCCAACGATTGGTGTGGGCCAACAGGTCGCCGATGGGACCCATGTCGGTGCCGTGCAGTTCGTGGTGGCGGGTCCACCCGGCCAGATTGTGGGCGATCAGCTCGTCGATGTGGTCGGCCAACTCGGAGTCGGTGAGAGCCGTCGGCTCGATCGCCTGCAACACCTGGTTGGCATCGATCCACTCCTGGCGTTCGCTCGTCTCCCACACTTCGATGGGGTGCAGGTGGGTGTTGTCGGCCAGCGTCTGGCGGGCTTGGCGCTCACGGCGACGGAAGGCCGGATGCAGGCGGGCCGCCAGCCACAACACCGGTTTGGGCGGAGCGGCCATGTTGGAGTTGCCGCCCACCAATGGCCGGAGCCGGCGGTACATCTTGCCGTGTACGAAGGCGATCTCGATGGTGTCGAGGGGGCCACCCAACTGTTCGAACACCCGGCGGTAGGCCGTGTCGGCCGAGGGCGCGGCAACCGCGCGGAAGACGCGGGTGGGTGACGACGGGGAGTGGGTGCCGTCGTACTCCCACTCGCCGGGTCCGGGTGGTGTCCACTCGGGGGTTCTCTCGGTCATGGTGATCCTTCCGGGTCCGAGGGTCGGGTCGAGCCGGTGCGGGCGGCATGGGCGACCATGGCTTCGATCATCCAGACGGCCAGTTCGGCCCCGTCGATGGGGTCGTGCCCCATACGGTCGACCAGCTCGAGGAAGTTGGCCGACGAGACGGTGGCGATGGCCGCGTCGATGAGTCGCGCACGGTCGTCGGGGTCGAGATCGACGGAGAGCCGGTCGAGGGCTGCTGCCACTTCGGTTCGCTGATGGGGGAGTCGGTGAATGCGGATTTCGCGACCGGCGGGTGTTGCATGCTGGGCCCGCACGGCGCCGATATGGCGACCGAACTCACTCCACAGATCGCGCTGGTAGGCCAGGAGGTTGTCGGTGTTGACCCCGAAGTGAGCCCGGTCGGAACGGATCCCCTCGTCGAACCAGCTCCCGGCGGCGTCGAGCAGGTCGGCTTTGTTGGGGTAGTAGCGGTAGAGCGTGCGGAGCGAGACGCCGGCGGCGTCGGCCACTGTCGGCATCGAGATGGTGGCCGGGGCGTCGGTCTCGAGCAGCACCAGCAGGGCGTCGACGATCTGGGAACGAGTTGCCGCTCGTTGTTTGTCCCGTAGATCACTCATGGCACGAATCATGTCAAGATGACAGGAATCATGTCAATAGGTGATCGCGGTCCGAACCGGGCAGGATGGGACCCATGAACGAGCTCGCAGGCTTGGTGGTGCTGTCGGTGCGATGTGCCGGGCCGGGCCCCGACGACTGGGATTCGTGGGCCCGGGGCCCACACCTCGACACCCTGCGGTCCATTCCCGGTGTGGGCCAGGTCAGCCGGTCTGCTCTGGTACCGCCGCCCGTGATGGGTATGCCCGGGCCCGGTTTCAGCCATGTCGAGTTGATCGAACTGGTCGACGACATCGATGCCGGTGTCGCCTCGGTGCGCGCCGGGCTGGTCAGCGAACGAGGAGGCGACCGCGGGCGAACCGATCATGCTGTTGTGGCCGGCGAGGTTCTGGCTCCGCACGGTGACCATCGAAACAAGGCGGCTGTCGACGACGGACTCACCGGCCACATCGTGGCCAACGTGTTGTGCACCGATCGCGACCACGAATCGGACTGGGACCGGTGGTACGACGACCAGCATCTGCCCGACATGATGGCCAGCGGTGCGTTCATCGGTGGTAGCCGATGGCGTCGCCGACTTCGACCCCAGTGGGGTGCGGCCCACGTCACGCTCTACGACATCGGACTCTCACCCGTCACCGAAGCCGTCGACCGGTCGGCTGCGGTGATGCCCGACCTGGTGGCCCAGGGCCGCAAGCACCCACATCACTGCGGAGCCACGACGCTCCTGCTGGAACGCGCCGAGTGACCTCGCCGGGCCATCCGACGCACGCCCACCGCACCGGCACGCGCTGATGGACGGGTTGTCGTTCGACGACTGTCTACGGGTGGTCGACGACCCCGCGGCCTACGAATCGTGGCGCGCCGACTTCGCCCACTCCGGTCCCTACA
This sequence comes from Acidimicrobiales bacterium, assembly GCA_051011595.1. Lineage (GTDB taxonomy): Bacteria > Actinomycetota > Acidimicrobiia > Acidimicrobiales > SHLQ01 > JAOUEE01. The sequence goes on along the minus strand of JBPCTQ010000382.1, from coordinate 17,046 downwards.
TCGTCGACAGTCGCCTCGACGTGCCCTTCGTGGCCGATCTGATCGACCGCTGCCAGTCGTACGGGTTCCCTGACCGGGCCACCGAGCTCCTGATCGAGCACCGCCCCACGTGGGACCATCCGGCCGTCCAGCGGCTGGCGGCGCACTATCAGTGGTTGGTGGCCGAACGGTACGACCCGCGGACCTATCTCGAGCTCGGGTTCCCGGCGCCACCGCCCCAGTGCCGTCTGTTCTACGCCTATGCCCTCGTGGGTCTGGCCGGGCGGGTGGCGGCCGACCAGGAGCGGGCCGGTATCGATCCCGACATCACCGCATCCACCTTCTGGGACATCGGTCAGCAGGTGATGCTCCACGATCGGGTGTACGGCCAAGCCGATCTGCGCAAGGGGTGGTGGTTGTGCCACCACCTGGCCGGATACCTGTTTCGGATCGGCCGCCTGCAGTTCCATCGATCGTTCGGCGCGGCCAGTCACGGTGTGGCGGCCGATCAGCCCATCCTCGACGTGCACATTCCCGAGGATGGACCGTTGCCGCCCGAGAGCTGTGACCAATCGTTGGCCGGGGCGGCTCGATTCTTCGCTGATCGGTTTCCCGACGACGGGGCCCGCTGGTTCGCGTGTTCGTCGTGGCTACTCGACCCGGTGCTGGCCGAGATTCTCGGACCGGCCTCGAACATCGTGTCGTTCCAGCAGCGGTTCGAGATCACCCACATCGAAGACGACTGGCCGTCGGGAGTGTTCGAGTTCGTATTCGATCGCCCCGATCTGGACCGCGACGTGGTGCCCGACCTGGATTCGCTGGCTCCGTCATCCCCGCTCGAACAGGCCATCGTGGATCACTACCGTGCCGGAGGACGTATTCGTCCGGCGGTTGGCCTGATCGAGGTGCCATGACCGATTCCATCCTCTTCCCCCGACCCCGGCACATCGAGTGGGGTGACGGATTCGTCGCGGCCGACACGGCGATCAGCGAAGAGGTCGACCCCACCTTGCCGGCCGAGGGGTATCGGCTCACCGTCGACGACGGCGGCATCGAGTTGCGTCACGCCGACGACAACGGTCGTCGCTACGGACACCAGACGCTGGGTCAGCTCACCGAGGAGGCCGGGGTTCGCCGAGCGCACGTCGTCGACCATCCCGACGTCGCGGTTCGGGGCCACATGCTCGACATCAGCCGCGACCGGGTGCCCACCCGCGACACACTCGAGCTGCTCGTTCGACGGTTGGCCGCCTGTCGATACAACCATCTCCAGCTCTACACCGAGCACACCTTCGCCTACCGCGATCACCCGACGGTATGGGCCGACGCGTCGCCGATGACGGCCGACGACATGGTGTGGCTCGATGAGCTCTGTGCCCAACATGGCATCGAGCTGGCCGCCAATCAGAACACCTTCGGACACATGGAACGGTGGCTGCGCCACGATGCGTATCGGCACCGAGCCGAGGCCCCCGACGGATTCGCGCGGCGGGGTTCGACCATCCCGCCCGGTTCGTTGGCCCCCACCGCCGCCAATGCGGCCTTCGCCGTCGACCTGGTGCGCGAGCTGATGGACACGGTCACCAGTCGCCGGGTGAACGTCGGTTGTGACGAGGTGTTCGAGTTGGGCCAAGGGGTGTCGGCCGACGACGTGGCCGCGCGAGGCAAGACGGAGGTATTCGTCGAGCACCTGCGCCGTATTGTCGAGCCGCTGCTGGCCGACGGGTTCGAGGTGCAGTTCTGGGCCGACATGCTCGAGAGCAACATCGAGATCGGCCAGGACCTGGCCCAGGCCGGGGCCATCGCCACGATCTGGGGCTACGAGGCGCCGCTCGACATCGACCCCGACACCGTCGACCTGTCGTCGTTGCCCGACGACATACGGGAGATGGCCGAGGAGTATCTCCGGAATGCCGCGCAGGGGTTCGGTCCTCGGATGGAGGCCTTCTCGGCGTCGGGTTTCCGCCGCTGGGTGGCGCCGGGAACCAGTGGCTGGAACTCGTTCGTGGGCCGCCACCACAATGCTCGGGCCAACATCCTCGATGCCGTGGAGGCGGCCATCGCCTCCGATGCCGAGGGCATGCTCAACACCGAATGGGGCGACAACGGCCACATGCAGCCGCCCTTCGCCACCTTTCCCGCGCTGGCCTACGGCGGAGCCGCCAGCTGGTGTCGCGCCGCCAACGGAGATCTCACCGACGACGACTTGGCTCAGGCGATCAGCCGCCGGATCTACAACGACCACGGCGGCACCTTGGCCCGGGCCCAGATCGAGTTGGGGCTGGTGGGTGCGACACTCGGGCTTCCGCTACTGAACGGTTGCCCCTTCTTCTACTGCTGGATCACCAGCGGATTCTTCGCCGATATCGAGCAGCCGTCAGCCGAGGCGCTGGCCGCGGCCATCGACCAGGTGCGCGGGGCCGCCGACCTGCTGGCGTCGGCCGCCCCTCGCACGGTCGACGGCGACCAGTTGGTGGCGGAGACGCAGCACAGCGCCGAGCTGGTGGCCCACGGGCTGCGCCGCCTGGCCGCCCGTTTCGACATGGACGGTGCACCCACCGATCAGCTCGCGGCCGAGGTGACCGCGCTGAAGGATCAGCATCGCCGGCACTGGTTGGCCCGAAGCCGACCCGGTGGGCTCGACGACAGCGTGGCCCGCATGTCGGCCCCCTAGGTCCACCGCGATCGTTGCCGGCCGGTCGGTCAGTCGTCGAGCATCTTCACCAGGGTCTTGGGGGCGATGGCTCGATAGCTGTCTTCCACCAGCTCGGCGATCTCGGGCCACTCGGTGTTGGTGTCGAGCTCTACGCCGATCCAGCCTTTCGATCCCACGTACTTGGGCATGAAGAACGGGTGTCCCTCGGCCAGCAGCACGTCTTGTTCACCGGGTGCGGCCTTCATCGACATGGTGAAGCGGCCGTCGTCGTCGAGTCCGCAGCCCACGAAGATCTTCTTGCGAACCCGAAAGGTGGGGTGGCCCCACGTCTCTTGTTCGATCGCTTCGGGGAAGGCGAGACAGATCGTGCGCAGTTGATCGGTGAGGAAGCTGCTGTCGGGTTCGGCCATTGGTCAGGCAGCTGCGGGTTCGACCAGTAGGCCCGACGCCATCGGATTGCGGTGGCCCTCGAGTGACCCGGCCGACTGGTACGGCGTGAACCGCACGAACGCCTGCTGCTTGTGGAAGCTCTTGCGCCGTCCTTCGCCGATGGCGCTGTCGTGCAGTCGCTGCTGCTCGCCGTAGGCGTAGGCCATCACCGAATCGGCGTCGGCCCACAGTGAGCAGGTGGCCACGAACGGGGGCAGCCCGAATCCGGTGGCCCACAACAGGCCGCCGGCCTCGGCCAGATCGGACTCGGCCCGGGCGCTGGTGCGGAAGAAACGCACCGACTGGCTGAATCGTGTCCGGGCCAGGGTGAGCACCACGAACGGGCCCTCGGCGTCGACCTTGCGGCGATGGGTGATGCCTTCGTCGAGCCCGGGCCAGGACCCGTGGGCTCGCACCGGCTCGAGGCGCGTACGGAATCCTTGGGCCAATCCCTGCCCGACGGCGTGATCGGCTTCGAATCGATCGATGTCGGCGTCGTCGTCCCAGAAACCCACCATGGCCAGTCGACCGGGGCTGGGCTGGGGGACGACCGATCGGCCGAGGGGTGAGCACAACCCCAAATTGGCCTCTCGAAGGCCGCTCACCTTGGCCGGTTTGGGGCGTCGGGCCATCAGGGTGAGGGCTTTGACGGGACCAACATCGGCGATGTGGACGGATACGGGCATGGGGTCCTCCGATCCGGGGGTGGTCCCAGTCTCGCGGTCGGCGGCAGCTCACGCCCAGCCGACCACAACCCGGTGCGTCTAACCTGCCCGCCACACGGGTCAGAGGCGGCGCCGGACGCAAGATGGGAGCAGCAATGGGGGACAACACACTCGATGCGGCGGTGTCGGGCCAGGCGTGGGATGAGTTCTGCGACACGCTCAAGGGTGCCGGTCGGCTCATCATCGACAACAGCACCGACGACCTCGACCGCATCGAAGGTTTTCGTTATCTCAGCCGACTCACCCGCGGTGGCCTCCAGTCGTTCATCGAAGCGAACGACCGCACCTTCCCTCGGGTGCTGGCCATTCCCGAGCAGCTGAAGATCGGGTGCGACAACCCCGACGCCTACTACTTGAACGTCAACGTCGACTCGCGGCACATCTACCGCATCTCGGGTACCAGGGGGTCGGTCAACTATCTGGGTATCGGCGCGTACTCGGGCGGTTATGGCGTGGGGGCGTCGACGCCGGGTCGGCAGGGGTACATCGAAGACAACGATCCCGAACCCGATCGACCGGTGTCGATCGTCGCCAGCGTCGCCGAGCCGACGTCGCTGGCCGCCGGTGAGCAGTGGCTGCGTATGGAGCCCGAGACCAGCGTGATCATCCTGCGCAACTTCTACCTCGACCGCACCAGCGAGACACCGGCCGATCTGCAGATCGAGTGCCTCGACCCTCCGGCTCCCGATCCGGGTCCGCTCACGGCCCAACACCTGGTGAACGGGCTGGCCATGGCCGGCCTGTTCGTGCATGGCGTGGCCGATCGGTTCGTGGGCTGGGTGAACGACTACTTCCTCGATCGACCCAACACCCTCGATTTCTTGCCGGCCCAGGATCATGCCGGGGGGTGGGGTGATCCCAATCAGCTGTTCCGGCACGGTTACTGGACCCTCGGGCCGGGTGAGGCCCTGGTGATCGACGTGCCGGCCATCGACGCGTACTACTGGAACTTCCAACTCAACAACCTGTGGGAAGAGTCGCTCGACTACCGGTACCTGCAGGTCACGGTGAACAAACACACGGCCCGCTATCAGCCCGATGGTTCGGCCCGCATCATCGTGGCCGACGACGATCCCGGTTTCGGCAACTGGATCCACACCGGCTACCACCATCACGGCACCATGGGCCTGCGCTACAACCAGGTGGTCACCGACCTGGCGCCCGCCTGCACCGTGGTGGCCGTTGACGATCTGACACCCGAGTAGTTGTTGGACTCCCGGTGCGAGCAAGGCCGGCCGATCGATCCGGCCCAGGTGTGCGCACGGCCGATCAGCCCGGGCGCATGTGAGTTCCGGAGACTCGCCGCACAACTCGATCATTCGAGCGGCGGAGGCAGTGGCAGCTCCCGGTCGGGGCTGGCTGGTGGTCCCGGCGCACCCTGGTCGGGCGGGCAGGGTGGTTCGGGTTCGATCTCGAGCAGGCCGAGGGTCTTCTGGCGGTGGTGGTGGGTGCACAGGAACTGGGTGTTCCACAGAGCAAGTGGCCCGCCATCGGCGTGGTCGACCACTGAATGGTCGATTTCGAGGTGGGCATCGTTGGGGCAACCAGGCACGGCGCAGCGACGGCCCTGGGCTTCGAGCGCGGTGAGCAGCTCGGCTGGAACGTGGCGGCCGAAGTGGACCACGGTTTTGATCTCGGTGCCGTCGCGGATGACCGCTTTGATGAAGGGATCGGCATCGAAGTCGAGGGCGACCTCGACGGGCACAGGTCCGACGCCGGCGATCTCGCAAGTCTCGCCCGAGACGGTGTAGCCCCGTTTGGCCGCCGAGTAGTCGATGAGGAAAAGCAGATCCCGTTTGGGAGGGGTCGCTTCGCCCTGGCCACTGGTGAGGCTCATGAGGGCGTCGAATCGATAGGCCTCGTACGGTTCGCGCCGGCCTTCGCGTCGGGCCCGGTCAAAGATGGCGGTGGTCTCCTTGCGGAGGCGGGATCGGAGCACACCGATGTCGTCGGCCGTGCCCTTGGCCAGGAGGCAGTGGGTGCCGTCGGGGTCTTTCCAGAACCGCACATTGCGATTGCGCCGGACTCTTTCGTGGCTGGCCTTCTGGTTCTTGTCGGCGGCGGCGATGACCCGCTCGCACTCGTCCTTCAGCCCTTTGAGGCTCTCCCGTTGGGCGGTGTCGAGCAGATGGCGTTGCTGATCGGGGTCAGCTTGGCCGGCCCGGGCCACCAGGTTGGCCTGGTCGACCGACAGTCGACCATGGTCGACGGCATCGCGGAGGGTGGGCAGTTTCTCGAGTCGACGTTGGGTGTCGAGGGTCTCGGACGCCTGTTTCTTGGAGACCCCGGTGGTGTTGGCCAACCACGCCGCCTCGTCCTTGTCGCCCGACCGGTGATGGGCCTGCTGCCGGCCGGCCCGGGCCGCCAGCTTGGCCGCGGCCGCGTCGAGCCGGCGGCGATAGGGCACCAGCGCTTCGACCATGGTGGCGGCGTCGGGGACTTCGTCCACGAGTGATTCGACCGAGGCGACGGCGGCGTCGAGCTGGGTCGTCCATCGAGGAGTCTTCGTCGAACTCACCATCGCCTCCCTTCGAATCGTCGCCGAAGCCGACCCCACTTGGGGTTGTCGGTCCTGCGTGGGTTTCGAGAGGCCACCCGCCGGTGGCAAGGGTGCTCCCCGAATCCGAAGAGCGAACGTATGTTCGATCGTAGTGGGTCGTCGCAGGCGGCGCAAGGGGAATGGCCAGGTATTTCGAGAACCCTGGTCAGCAGACGATGCGGTCGCTGTCGTCGGGAGTCGGCGCGTCCTCGGGGAGGTCCTCGAGTCCAGGGGCGGTGGCCGTCAGCAGCTCGGCGTCGGAGGCCTCGGTCTGTTGGCGCCGCTGTTGCATACACCCTTTGTATGCCGCACCCGGCCCGCGCGGTTGCCACTGGTCGCCGGGATCCCGGCCGATCACCGGTGGTACCTTCGAGGTGATGGGGTTCCTCGACATGTTCAAAGACCGCAACGCTGAGCGGTTGACCCGAACCGAGACGCGTGTCACCGAACTCGAGCGGCAAGTGGCCCACCTGCTGGCGCACCAGGGTGTGGCGGTTCCCGATCGTGACTTGACCGAGGTCCGTAACGAACTGGCTGCCGGGCACAAGGTCGATGCCATCAAGGCCTACCGCGCCGCCACCGGTGCTGGTCTCGATGAAGCCAAGATCGCCGTTGAGGACATGGCCGCCCAGAGCACCGAGCCGGCCTGAACCACGGGCCAGTCAGAATCGGTAGGGGCGGGGAAGAAACGGCTTCTCGTACACCTCGGCCAGATGGGCCAACAGTTCGGGACAGAAGCAGTAGTCCTTCACGCCGGCCAGGTGGTCGTTGCCGTCGTCGGTGAATCGCCAGGCTTCGGCCAGCGCCGTGCCGGCGCCGTCGTCCTGGCTGACGAGCACGACCGGCTCACCGGCAACGTCGACGATCTCCAACTGGCGGGGAAAGGGATCTTGTTCGGCTGCTCGGCGCGGATCGTGGTGGTAGAAGCAGCCGAACAACCAACCTTCGTCCCGATGGAAGGTGCGCCCGCGCCCTCCGCCCACGGGGAACACGAACGCCTCGGCGTCGTCGACCATGAGATCGACCAGCCGCTCCATGTCGTAGGCCTCGAAGGCGTCGACGAAGGCGGCAACCGTGGCCCGAGACACCCGGTTGGGCGTTTCCACATGGTCGGGTTGGCGGAGCTTGCCCCGGCCCCGGTGGAGTGCGACCCGGACAGAACCCTCCGAGGTCGAGAGCAATCCGGCGATCTCGCCATGAGTGAGCTCGAAGGCATCCTTGAGCACCACCGCCACCCGCTCCTGTGGTGACAGCCGCGCCAGCTGCTGGGCGGCATCACCCAGCAGGGCGGTGGTCTCCACCGGGTCACCGTCAGCCGGAATCTGGTCGAGGTCCCGCGACAGATCGGTGCGCACCCGACGCTGCTCGTCGATCCACAGGTTGGACATGATGCGCAACAGGTACGACCTGAGGTTGTCGATCCCCTGATCTTGGAAGGCGATCGACGCGAAGGCGCGCAGCAGCGCGTCGTGCACCAGATCCTCGGCATCGAACGGCGAGCTCGACAACCGCAACCCGAAGCTGAACAGGTCGGCTCGGAACGGTGCCGTCTCGTCGACGAATCGCAACCAACTGTCACGCAGTTGGGGATCGGGATAACTCATGGTTTCCTCCTGACCCGGCCCGGGCGGGCCTGATCCAACCAAAGGACGGACCAGACCCTCGCCGCGTTAGCAGACACCGCCGAGTCGGTCAGGGGTTGCGGGCCCGGCCCACGAAGAACCACGACCAGGGTTTGGGTCCGCGGATGTACTCGGCATCGGTCCACTCCATCTCGAAGCCGGCATCGGTGATCAGGTCGGGGATCGGCCTCGTGAGGTGACAGCCGTCGGCCAGGCGTTTCTGGACGGGTTCGATGCGCCGCTGCCACGTGTGCACGTTCTCGTCGGGTGAACGGCCGTGTTCGGCGAAGTGGAGTGTGCCACCGGGCCGGATGACCCGGCGCAGCTCGGCCAGCGCGGCGGCCGAGTCGGGGATGGTGCACAGCGTGAAGGTCAGGAGTCCGGCGTCGCACGAGTCGTCATCGAGGGGGATGACCTCACCGGTGAGCCCGACGAACTCGATCTCGACCGGACTGTCGGCCACCCGATCAGCGGCCAGCTCACGACCGAAGGTCGACGGATCGATGGCGTACACGTGGGTCACTTCGGGCGGGTAGTGAGGGACGTTGAGGCCGCTGCCGAATCCCGGTTCGACGACCACCCCGCCGATGCCCTCCATGGCCCGCCGCCGCCATGCGCTGATCTCCGGGGCGGCACAACACCGATTGATCACCCGGGGAATCACACGTTCCTTGTACCAACCCATGCGGCGACCGTATCGGGCGAGATGGAGCAGTCGCCGATCAGAGCTGAGGGAAGGTCGCGTCGAGTTGTTCGGCGGCGGCCTCGACCCAGTCGTCGGAGCGCGGCGCGGCCTCGGAGCCGTACACCCGTTGCGCGTTGCGCCCCAGGATCTGCCGTTTGATGGTCGCGGTCAGCTCCGGGTAGCCGAAGCGCTCCTGCATCCATGCCGGGATGGTGAAGGCCCGGAAGGCATCGATCAGTGGTTGGGGCGACCCGTACCAGACGCTGTCGGTGCCCCACAGAATCTGCTCAGGACCGAACTGGTTCAGCAGCTTGCCCAGCACGTGCGCGGCCTGTTCGGGTCGGCGCAACACCAGGTGCCAGGTCGACCCCAGCTCGGCGTAGACGTTGCCGCCGACCCCGATGTCGTGGGCTGCGCACGAGGCGATCAACTGGTCGACCCCGTGGCCATCGGGTCGAAAGGCGGCTTCGTCGAGGTTGGGTTCGTAGCCCGAGTGGTAGACGAGGAAGTCGATGTCGGGGAAACGAGCAGCGGCCGGGCCGACATCGCGAGGCGAGGCCCCCAGAGGTGAGGCATCGTGGATGGCGCCGGAGATTCCCTTGTGTACCGCCACCCGGGTTGGACCCACCGAACGCACCTGCTCCAGGAACCTCGTGCCGGTCTCGTCGTCGAGGAACCAGCCCGTCTCGGTGTGGTCGCCCGGGCGCGGGCCGTAGAGCGGATAGACCTTCCATCCCGAGGGCCGACACCGGGTGGCCCAGTCGGGCATGGCCTCGAGGTCGCCCGCCACATTGGGATGCACGATGGCGTGGGTGAGCACCCGCCCCGGCGAAGCATGGTGATCGACGATGGCCCGACACTGGGCGATCTCGTCGTTGTCGATCACCCGGGTGTGATCGGCGCCGGGCGGAGCGGTGATGAGGGCCAGCGCCGTCTCGCTGGCGCCGAACACGGTGCGGGCCCACACCGCCGGCGCCAGGTCACGGCCGTCGACCCCGGCGGCCCAGCGATCCCCGTCGGCCATCTGCAGGTACCAGGTGAGTGCCTCGGCTGATGGGCCGGTGAAGTGGGCGGGGTTCACCAGATGGGTCTGCACGTCGATCACGGGTGGGCCGCTGGGGTCACCGAAGGTCTCGTCGGCGACCTCGGACGAGCGCTCGGCATCGACCGGTACCGAGAAGAAGCCACCACCGGCCTCGGCATCGATGGCCCGTAGACCCACGGCGGTGGCGGTGCGCGTCTCGGCGAACAGCAGCGGGTGCAGGCGTTGCTCGGCCGAACGCTCGGCGACACCGGACGCCGCTCGTGCTGCGGCCCGCATCTCGTTGGGTCGGGGTGGCGGTGGCCGGTACTCGTCGGTCGAGCGACGACGGATGAGCTGCGGGACGACGGTTCGCACGTGGTCAGTCTTGTCCACCGCTCGACGCCACGCTCGCTACGGTTGCCCCATGCGACCAGCCGCCGAATTGCTCGTCGTCGAGGCCGACGCCCTGCCGGTGGTTCTCGATCGGTATCCCCCCGATGCCCTCGACCGAGACACGGCACTGGCCGGGTGGCGGGTTCGTGATGTGTTGGCTCACTGCGGCGCCGCCCTCGGCCACCTGATCGCCGGCGATGAGATGGTGTTCACGCCCGAGGCCAATCAGCGCGACGTCGACGAACGGGCCGGCTGGCCGCTCGACCGCGTGCTCGACGAACTCTTCGACGCCTACCCGAAGGCCGCTGCGATCATCGATCGAGCCGATGGTCTGGCCGACGGATTGGGGTTGGGCGAATGGGTGCATGGGGGCGACATTCGCGACGCCCTCGGCCAACCCGACGCCTACGGCAGCGACGGCATCGATCTGGCTGTTCCGTTGCTCCTCGAGCGCTCCGAGCAGATGGGTGCGGCCTCGTTGACGATCGACATCGACGGTGAGGCCCACGTGTTCGGACCGGGCCCACCGGTCGGGACCCTGTCCACCGATCGAGCCACGTTCGTGCGCCTCTGTGCCGGCCGCGGGGCCGACCGGCAGAACTACCGGATCACCGGCGCGGAGCCGGCTGATCTGGTGATCTTCTCCTGAGCGGAGGTCAGGCCGGGGGTTCTTCCTCGGTGGACTCCGCCGCTTCGGCTTCAGCTTCGGCGATGGCCGCGGCTGATCCGGCCAGAATGGTGGCGTCACCCTCGACGACCTCCACCACATCGGGGATGCCGTCACCGTCGACATCGGATCCCACGGTCTGGGTGGTGGTGCGCACGTCGGGCACACCGTCGCCGTCGAGATCGACCTCGACCACTTCGGTCACCGAAACGATGTCGGCTTGACCGTCACCGTCGATGTCGACCGATTCGGTGACCGTGGTGACCACCGCGTCGACGGTGCCGTCGCCGTCGATGTCGACCAGAGCGACCTCGATCTCGGGTTCTTCTTCGGTGTTGTCGCCGTCGTCGCTCATCGTTGCTCCTTGGTCGGGAGCCGACCCTACTGCTCCGGGTCGGCCGGGCCGTCGTCGGCATCGCCACTATTCGTTCTCGGCGCCGCCGGGCGCCAAACTGATGCTTCGCACCCGTCGAGTACAGGTAGGTCCCGGTGCAGCGCGCTGAGCAGATCCGATTGATCAAAGAGCTGTGTGCCCACATCGACGCCGGCACCAACGTGGACGCCGGTGGCTTACGCCAGAACCCCACCGACGTCTACCGCAACCCGGATCTGGCCGAACGCGAGTGGACACACTTCTTCGGCTCCCATCCCCAGCTCATCGGATTGTCGGCCGACCTCCCGGGGCCGGGAACCTTCCTCACCGTCGACGATCTGGGTGTGCCGATCCTGGCCACCCGTGACGGCGACGGTCGGTTCCATGCCATGGTCAACGCGTGTCGCCATCGAGGGGCCACGGTCGAAAGCCGTGAACGGGGTGAGGCCCAACGATTCGCCTGCCCGTTCCACAACTGGACCTACAGCAGTGAGGGCAGCTTGGTGGGGCTTCCGAAGGACGACCACTTCGGGTCGGTCGACAAGGAGTGTCACGGTCTGGTGGCGCTGCCGTCGGTGGAATGGAACGGGCTGCTCTTCGTCCACCCCGACCCCGAAGGCACCATCGACGTCGATGCACTCCTGGGCCCGGAGTTGGCCGACGAGCTGGCCCACTGGGACTTCGCCGATCTGCACTTCCTCGACCGCGATCACTACGAGGTGGCGTGCAACTGGAAGCTGGCCATGGACACCTTCGGCGAGACCTACCACTTCTCCACGCTCCACAAGGACACGCTCAGCTTCGGGTTCCACGGCAATGTGCAGTGCTACGACACGTTCGGGCCGCACCACCGCATGATCCTGTGCCGGCGCGACATCGACCAGATGCGGCTGCGACCCGAGGACGAGTGGGACATCACCGAGGCCAGCCTGCCGGTGTACTGGTTCTTCCCGAACGTGCAGCTCATGCCATTCCGGGAAGGCTGCTATCTGGTGCGGGCCTACCCGGTTCCCGGCGAGCCCGGTCGCCACGTGAGCCGCATCAGCTTCTACCGGCGTGAGGGGGCCTCGGACCGGGTCGATGGGCCGGGCGTCGAGGAGCAGAGATCGGTGGCCCAGATGTTCGCCAGAGTCATACGCGACGAGGACTACGCCATGAGCGCGAGCCAGCAGCGCACCGCCGAATCCGGGCGGATATCGCACGTGGTCTTCGGTCGGAACGAACCGGCGCTGCACCACTACCACAACACCTACCGGTCGATGCTCGGTATGGACGCCCTTCCCCTGCTCGACGACACGGCGTCACCGATCCGACCACCGGGCTGAGCTCACGATCCCAGTAGGGCGGCGATCTCGGTGCGGGTCTGCTGGTAGATCTCGTGGTCGGGTGCCCCGATCCCCAGGCGGATGTCGGTGGCGCCGGCCTCGATGTACAGGTTGATCCCGGTCACGATGTCGTCGATCGAACCGGCCACCAGCAGGTCGGCCGGTGAATCGAGACCCTCGCGATCGAGCATGGCCCGGTAGGCGGGGAGCTGGGCGTACATGGTGTTGATCGAGCGGCTGTGCTCGATCGCCGCCGCCGGGTCATCGGTGATGCACACCGCGACCAGGGCCTGCACGCGCGGTGGGGGACCACCGGGGTCGGCCGCCGCGTTGATGGTGGGGGCGATGTGGTTGGCGATGGTCTTGGGCCCCAAGCCGGGGCCCAGGGTGGTGCCCAGCGTGTGGGCGCCGGCCAGCTCGAGCATGCGAGGGCCCAGCGCGGCCAGCAACACCGGCACCGGGTCGGCGTCGATGGTGAGCCACCCCTTGGCGGTGAGCTCTCGGCCTTCGAGGTCGGTGGGTTCGCCGCGCAACAACGGGTTGATGGCGGCGATGAATTCGGCACTGTGGCTGAACGGGCGGTCGTAGGACTCACCGAAGAACCCCTCCACGACCATGGCGTGGGAGGGTCCGATGCCCAGGGTGAAGCGACCGCCGAGGACGGCCTGGGCGGTGCGGGCCTGGGACGCCAGAGCCAGCAGGTGGCGGCCATACAGCGGAACCACCGAGGTGCCGACCTCGGCCAGGGGCTCCACGATGGTGGCTACCGACGCCAGGGCCACGATGGGGTCGACGCCGAAGATCTGCGAGACCCAGAACGAGTCGAAGCCGGCCTCCACCGCATACGTCGCCTCGGCCCGGACCTGGTCGATGTTGGTGAGGGCGGTTCCGCCGGCCCAGCCGATGGGGACATCGAAGGTGCTCATCGGCGGAGCCTAGGTCGACGGTTGTGGCCCGGCCCATGAGCAACACTGGTCACATGGATCAATGGCAGCTGCGCGGAGAGGTCTACGGCTTCTTCTCGTCGGCTGGCCGTGGTCCGACGCGGGCCGAGATCGAGGGTTGGGTCGGTGACCCCGAGTTGGCCGCCGAGCTGCTGGCCGATCTCCATCGTGACCATGCCCTGGTGCTCGACGATGCGGGTGAGGTTCGCATGGCGTTGCCCTTCTCGGCGGTGGAGACCGACCACCGTGTGGTGTCCGGCGATCGCTCGTGGTGGGCCAACTGCGCATGGGATGCCCTGGCCGTTCCGATCACCCTGGGGATCGATGCCCAGATCGACGCCCGCTGGACCGACACGGGCGAGCCGGTCGGTCTGTCGATTGTTGATGGACAGCTGTCGGAAACGGGTGGGTATGTGCACTTCGCGGTGCCCGCCCGACGGTGGTGGGACGACATCGTCGAGACTTGACGAACCATCACCTTCCTCCGGTCGGAGGAGAACGCTCCGCCCGGAGGTGCGGTCGCACCGATCGGTGCCATGTGGGCGCTGTCGCGGCGTTGGTACCAGGGCCGGCTCGATCCCGAGTTCCGGCCGGCCCCGGTCGAACACCTCCAGGGTCTGCTCACCGGAGTCGGCCTGGTGTCGCTCTTCTGGCAGCTGCGCTGAAACGAGCGGCGGGGTTGGTCGTCCCGGCCAGTACGTTGGCCCGATGCCGGTCCCGAATGGTGGTCGATGAGCAGCGTCGCGACCCGTCGTCGATCCGAGGCGTCGGTGATCGCCTACCTGGCGTTCATGGGGATGCTGTTGGCCTTTGGGATCGACGCGTCACTACCGGCCTTCGACGAACTACGGGCCGCCTTCGGCCTGGAGCCCGAATCCAACCAGATCACCTTCATCATCACCCTCTACTTCGTGGGCACCGCGGTGGGCCAGCTGCTGTACGGGCCGATTTCCGACCGTTTCGGTCGACAACCCGCGCTGCACCTCGGCATCGCCATCTACTCCATCGGCGCTATCGGATCCATCGTGGCTCCCAACCTGGGTGTGCTGTTCGTGAGCCGGTTCGTCTGGGGGCTGGGTGCGGCGGCCCCCGGAGTGCTGCGAGCGGCGATCGCTCGCGACCTGTACGAGGGCAATCAGATGGCCCGCATCATTTCGGTGATGATGGGCTTCTTCCTCATGGGTCCGGTGCTGGCCCCCATCCTCGGCGAAGCCATCCTCCGGGTCGGCTCCTGGGAGTGGGTCTTCGGTGTGGCCCTCATCCTGGCTGCGGTGTTGGTGGTGTGGAGCCGCTGGTTCGGTGAGACCCTCGATCCCGAGCTGCGCCGCAGCATCGATGTACGGGCCACGGCGCAGGGATTCCGGGAGGTGTTTCGCACCCGGTCGACTCGCCGCTACACGTTGACCCTCACCTTCGGGTTCGGCGCCTTCATGGTGTTCCTCGGCAGCTCGCAGCCGATCATCTCCGAGATCTACGGACGGGGAGATCAGTTCGCCCTGTGGTTCGGAGCCGCCGCGTTCATGATGGCCCTGTTCTTCTTCTCGGTGAATCGGTTCATCGACCGCCACGGTGCGCACTTGGTGGCGGTGGGGTCGGCCGGGCTGGCCCTGGGGTTCAGTGTGATCCTGTTGGTGGCGGCGCTGTTGACCGATGGGGTGCCGCCGTTCGCGGTCTGGATGGTGCTCATCGCCCTGGCCAACGGCTTCACCACTCTGTTGACCCCCACGTGTTACGCGCTCGGTCTGGAGCCGATGGGCGACCTGGCCGGCACCGCGTCGGCGGTGATGGGGTTCGTGTCGATTGCCGGCGGTTCGGCGCTGGCCGCAGTGATCGACGCGTCGATCGACGGCACGGTCACCCCGATGGCGGTGGGGTACGTGCTGTATCTGGGGGTGGCCATGCTGTTCCTGCGGGGGGCCGATCCCGATCCCGCCCGTGGTGATGCCGTTCGGTCGTCGACGGCACCTGCGTCACCGACCTGAGGAGTACGCCCGGTCTCATTCCAGGTCGACTCCCAGTTGCCGCGCTGCCGCGGCCAGCGTCGAGGGTCCGTCACCGTGGTCGACGGTGATGGCCATTGGTGCCGTCGAGGTTGTCTCGATGACCCCGAGAGGTAGCCCCGACGAGTGCCGGACGTCGACCCCGAGAGGTAGCCCCGACGAGTGCCGGACGTCGACCCCGAACACCGTGTAGTGCTGCGGGCTGTGGTCGGGGTCGAAGTGGCGGTCGATGCCGTACGGGCGGCCGCATCGCACACCGGCGGTCATCAACCGGCGGCGAGTTGCGTGCAGATCCGTCGATCCCAGGATCACACCGGTCGGGAAGATAGGTTCCCCGGCGCCGATCGACGAGGCCGGTAGTTCGATGATGTCGAGGTAGCCGTCGTCTAGCACCACGCTGACGCTGCGAGCCTCGTGATCGTGGTCCGACTGTGTCCACTTCGACACGCTCACCGCCGTGTGGCTCAGACCGAGCGACGCCAACCGGTTGATGGCATCGTCGATGTCCGGGGAGCCGAAGGCGACATGGTCGACGCGAAGCACCACGTCGCCGATCGCCCACTGCATGGTGACGATGGTACGACGAGTCGTATCGAGGGCCATGGCCATTCCGTCGGCCGGCGGGCGGTGGCTAGGGTGCGCTCATGGTTGCTGTCTTCGTCCACGGGGTTCCGGAAACGTCGGCGATCTGGAGCCCCCTCATCGCGGCCCTCCGGCAAGACGACGCCGTGGCGCTGCAACTGCCCGGTTTCGGCTGTGCCACGCCGGACGGGTTCGGAGCCTCGATGCACGACTACGCCACTTGGTTGGGTGACGAGTTGGCGGCCATCGACGCGCCCGTCGACCTGGTCACCCACGACTGGGGTGCGTTCCTGGCCGTGCGGGTGCTGGCCGACCGACCGGCCAACGTGCGGTCCTGGGTCACCGACGGCGGGTACGTCGATGCCGACTTCCAGTGGCACGACCTGGCTCGGCTGTGGCAGACACCCGGCGACGGCGAGGCTTTCATGGACGGCTTCGTGGGTGGGTCGGTCGACGATCGAGCCGCCATGTTGCTGGGGTCGGGTGTGCCCGAGTCCGCGGCCACCGACCTGGCGGCACCGATCGACCGAACCATGGCCGACGCCATTCTCCCGCTGTATCGATCGGCCACCGAGATCGGCCGCGAGTGGGGAACGTGCGTCGATTCGATCAGCGTTCCCACGCTCATAATCGAGGCGCTGGTCGACGCCTTTCGGTCCGAGGAGAACACCGATCGAATGGCGAGCAAACTCGGTGCCGACCGAGCCCAGCTCGCCGACCAGGGCCACTGGTGGATGCTCGGCGATCCGGCCGGGGCGGCGGCCGCCATCGAGCCGTTCTGGGGTGCGTTGGCGAACTGATGGGTGACGGCCGCCCGATCACGTCAGGCGGCGACGCAAGAACTTGTGGGGCCCGAGCTCGGGGTGCACCCATCGTTCGAACACGAACCCGTTCTTCTCCAGCACCCGGGTCGATGCGTCGTTGCCGATGAGTGTGATGGCCCCCAGCTGCTCGAGGCCGTAATGGTTCTCGGCCAGGGTGACGAACACGCCGGTGACCTCAGTGGCGTGGCCCTGACCCCAGGCTGCTCGTTCGAATATGTAGCCGACCTCGACCAGTCGTTCGCCGACGCAGTCGTCGATCCACCGCAGACCACCCCGGCC
>JBPCTQ010000381.1:0-4160 GCA_051011595.1 Acidimicrobiales bacterium | reverse complement strand
GCCAGGCGGCCAACAAGTACGCCGGTATCGACAGCAGCTCGAGGGCCACGAACATGCTGATGAGATCGCGGGCCGAAGCCATCACGACCATACCCATGATCGACGCCAGCAACAGTCCGTAGTACTCGCTCTCCCAGTAGTCACCTTCGGCGATGTAGTTGGTAGACAACAGCACGACGACGTAGCCGACCAGCACGAACAGCAGCTTCATCACCAGTGCGTAGCGGTCGACCACGTAGGCACCCTCGAACAGCACCCGAGGGCTGTCGTTGTCGACGTCGTTCCAGAGGGTGAGGATGGGAACAACGGTGGCCAACAGGCCCAATCCGGCCAACGCCGATGCCCAGGCTCGGCCTCGCTCGAGGAAGATCACATCGATCAGCGTGACCAGCGCTCCGAAACCCAGCAGCACCAACTCGGGTGCGAGCGCGTGCCAGTCGATGGGCGGCCGGTCGAACGGCGCCTGAGGCAGCTGGGCGAGCAGGTCGAGCACGACGATCAGTCCTCGACCCCGGACGCCACCGTGTCGAGGTCGTAGACCTCGGCGCAGTCGCTGGCCTCGGGATCATCGGCCTCGGCGCTGAGACACACGTTGAGCGATTCCTGCACCGCGGGATCGGTGGTCTTGAAGATCAGGTTGGGGAACACACCCAGCACCACGATGAGAATCAACAGCGGTGACCAGGCCAGCCACTCCCAGCGGTTGGTGTCGGTGATCTCGGGATCGTCGGCGAACTCTTCGGACGGTGTGCCCATCGCGGTGCGTTGGAGCATCCACAACAAGTAGCCGGCGGCCAGCACCGTGCCCAGGGCGGCCACGACCATGAACCCGCGGAACAGCCCGACGGGGATGCCGTTGGCCGGTGAGTAGGCCGCCAGGATGGCAGGGAACTCACCCCAGAAGCCGGCCAGGCCGGGCAATCCGAGTGAGGCCATCGCACAGAAGCCGAGGATCCAACCCATACGCGGCGCCTGCACCAGCAACCCGCCGAGGCGCTTGATCTCGAGGGTGTGGAAACGTTCCTTCACCGATCCGGCCAGGAAGAACAACATGCCGGTGATGAGACCGTGGGCCACCATGCCGAACACCGCGGCGTTGATGCCGAAGTCGGTGAGGGTGGCGATGCCGAGCATCACGAAACCCATGTGGGCCACCGACGAGAAGGCGATGAGCCGTTTCATGTCGGTCTGGGCCAGACAGGCCAGTGCGCCGTAGATGATGCCGATGACCGCCAGCAGGCCGATCCAGGGAGCCCACTCGACGGCGGCCTCGGGCAGGATCGGGATGGCGATGCGGACGAAGCCGTAGGTGCCGAGCTTCAACAACACGGCGGCCAGGATGACCGACCCCACCGTGGGGGCCTGGGTGTGGGCATCGGGCAGCCAGGTGTGGAATGGGAACATGGGCACCTTGATGCCGAACCCGAGCACCATGCCGCCGAACACCCAGAGCTGGGCGGTGCGGCTCATCTCGTTGACGACCACACCGTCGGCCAACTCGACGATCGAGAAGGTGTCGCCCCCGGCCAGGAAGTACAGCGCCAGGAAGCTCACCAGCATCAGGGCCGATCCGAACAGCGTGTAGAGGAAGAACTTGAGCGAGGCGTACTTGCGGTCCTCGCCGCCCCACACCGCGATCATGAAGAACATGGGCAACAGCACCACTTCGAAGAACACGAAGAACAGCACCAGGTCCTGAGCCACGAAGGTGCCGATCATGCCCGTCTCGAGGATGAGGATCAGCGACAGGAAGGCCTTGGGGTTGTGGGGTTCGGGGAAGTGTTCCCACGAATAGATGATGCACAACGGCACGATGAGCATGGTGAGCAGGATCAGCGGCAGCGAGATGCCGTCGAGCGCCACGATGTAGCGGCTGTTGATGATGTCGATCCACGTCTCGTTGACGGCGTACTGGAGCTCGCCGGAGTTGTCGTAGTCGAAGTCGATCAGCAACAACACGCCGATGGCGGCGACGGCCAACGACGTGACCAGGGCCACCACCTTCTGCGCTTCTTCTTCGGCCTTGGGCATGACCATCAGGACCAACGCACC
This sequence comes from Acidimicrobiales bacterium, assembly GCA_051011595.1. GTDB lineage: Bacteria > Actinomycetota > Acidimicrobiia > Acidimicrobiales > SHLQ01 > JAOUEE01. The sequence continues at coordinate 2,108 of JBPCTQ010000381.1, read as the reverse complement.
CACCAGCGGCAGGAACGTGGCCAGACTCAGGCCCCAGTCGTTCAGGAATTCGTGCATGTCTGTTTGGCTCGCTTAGATGACGATGATGATGAAGATGCCGGCCAGGATGGCGGCACCGGCGAAGAGGTAGGCGCCGTACTGCTGGACCTTGCCGGTCTGCGCCTTGCGGAGTTCGGACCCGGTCTCGTTGGAGACGAGACCAGTGAGGTTGACGGCACCGTCGACGACCTTCTGGTCGATCTCGTCGTAGATGAAACCACCGGCGGTGACGGCGGTGCGGCCGGCGGAGTCGACCACGTTGTCGATCAGGTGTTTGTTCGACCAGTTGACACCCTCGGCCACCGGTCCTTTGACGCCGCCGGCGATCACGTCGGTGTAGAGATGATCGAGGTAGTACTTCTCCTTGAGGACCGTGTACCCGCCGTGGGCCACCCCGTTGGTGGTGGTGAGCCCGTCGGCGAGCTCGGTGAGGCTCTCGTTCTGGGCCTTGGCCCGACGGTCGACCAGGACGAAGTAGTAGTAGTAGGCGAAGGCGAAACCGGCCAGGGCCACCAACGACGACACGATGGCCAACGACCAGCTGGGTGTGGCGTGGGCGATGGCCGGGAAGGCCGCCGACACCGGCTCGACGTAGTGGCCGAAACGTTCGGTCCATCCTTCGGGTACACCCTGGAGACCGGCCGGCAGGTTGAACACACCGGCGATAACCGCGAACACGGCCAGGATGTACAGCGGCACCACGATGCGGGGGCCCGATTCGTGAGGTGTGCCGTGGCCCCGGAACTCGCCGTCGACGGTCAGGTAGATGACCCGGGTCATGTAGGCGGCGGTGAGGGCGGCACCGAACATTCCCATGATGAGCAACACGGTGTAGGAGCCGTTGCCGCCCGTGCCGCCGAAGAGCCCCCAGCCGCCGGTGCCGGCCAGGATCTCGTCCTTGGACCAGAAACCGGCCAGGGGCGGAATGCCGGCCAGGGCGATGCTGGCGAGCAGGAACGTTCGGAAGGTGTGCGGCATGAACTTGCGCATGCCACCCATGTCCTTCTTCATGTCGAAGCTGTGCACGGCGTGGCTCACCGAACCCGAACCGAGGAAGAGGCAGGCCTTGAAGAAGGCGTGGGTGAACAGGTGGAACAGCGCCGCCGTCCACGCCCCCACACCGAGCGCCAGCACCATGTATCCGAGCTGACTGATGGTGCTGTAGGCCAGCACCTTCTTGATGTCGTCCTGGACGAAGGCGAGCAGACCGCCGCCCACCACCGTGATCGCACCGATGACGGCAAGGGCGTTGACGCTGGAGCCACCGATGGAGAGGCCCTCGAAGAAGACCGGGTAGAGGCGAGCCACCATGAAGATGCCGGCCACCACCATGGTGGCGGCGTGGATGAGAGCCGACACCGGGGTGGGGCCGGCCATGGCATCGGGCAACCAGGTGTGCAGGATGAACTGACCCGACTTGGACATCACCGCAGCCGTCAGACACAACGCGGCCACCAGCAGCGCGGTGTGCGAAATCTCTCCGGCCACCGCCAGCTCGTTGATGGCGAGGATGTCGAACGTGCCGCCTGCGGCGAAGAACAACACGATCATGCCGACGAGCAGACCCACGTCGCCCACTCGGTTGGTGAGGAACGCCTTGAGGGCGGCGTCGGAATTGGGTTTCTCCTCCCACCAGTGACCGATGAGCGCAAACGAGCACACACCGACCAGCTCCCAGGCGGTGATGAACTGCACGGTGTTGAGGCTCATCACCAGGAGCAGCATCGACGCGGTGAACAGACTGAGGAAGGCGAAGAAGTGGGTGTAACGACGGTCGCCGGCGACGTAGTCGGTGCTGTAGATGTGCACCAGCAACGAGATCATGCTGACCACGAACAGCATCATGATGGTGGCGCCGTCGACGAGGATCCCGATCTCGTACTCGACCCCACCGATCTGGAACCAGGTGGTGCTTCGCCTGATGGCGATCGACGGGTGTTCCTCTTCGCTGTGACCGTCCTCGCCGGCTGCGGCGCCTTCCTCCTCGGCCAGAATCGGCTGAAGGAAGTTGCCGTCGGTGCCGGTGCCGGGTGAATACCGGAACCAGTCGGCGGCGGCTTCGCCCTCTT
>JBPCTQ010000380.1:0-3392 GCA_051011595.1 Acidimicrobiales bacterium | reverse complement strand
TGTAGGCGTGGTCGATGAACCAGTCCTCGTAGGTGTTCGAGGTGAGGTTGGCCCGTTCGAACGGATCGGTCCGCAGGTTGAAGACCAAGGGGATCCGGAGCTCGGTGTAGGGCTCGCGCCAGACCTGGAGGGTGCCGGTGGCCCGTTGTTCGAGCCAGACGATCTTCCAGTGGAAGATCCGGGCCGCGCACAGATCCCCGGTGTCGGAGAAGTAGAGGTACTGCCTGCGTGGGCTGTCGTCGACGTCTCCCTTCCAGTAGGGCAGCATGTTCTCGCCGTCGAGGTGGACCTTGTATTCCTTGCCGTCGAGCTCGGTGCCGGCCTTGAGTTGGTCGGCGATGTCGTCGACGCCGGCCGCGGCGAGCATGGTGGTGAACCAGTCGAGGTGGGTGGTGAGGCCGTTGAGGACGACACCTTCCTGGATCTCGCCCGGCCAACGCACGAGGCATGGCACCCGGTAGGCGCCCTCCCACATCGAGTTCTTCTCGTTGCGGAACGGGGTCATCCCGGCGTCGGGCCAGGAGTTCATGTGCACACCGTTGTCGGTTGAGTACATGACGATCGTGTCATCGGCGATGCCGAGCTCGTCGAGGGTGTCGAGCATCTCCCCGATGCGTTTGTCGTGCTCGACCATGGCGTCGTGATACTCGGACTGCCAACGGCCGGCCTGGCCGCGGATCTCGTCCTTGATGTGGGTCCGGAAATGCATCGCCGTGGTGTTGAACCACAGGAAGAACGGTTCCTCGTCGCCCGCGGCATCGCGGATGAAGCGCTGCGCTTCGGGCACCAACTCCTCGTCGACGGTCTCCATCCGCTTCTTGGTGAGGGGCCCGGTGTCCTCGATGCGTTGCGTGCCGTCATCGTTGCGCCAGCAGTGGAGCACGCCGCGGGGTGCGTAGCGGTCGGTCCAGCCCGGGATCTCCTCATCGGTCGGGTAGTCGACGTTCTCGGGCTCCTCCTCGGCGTTGAGGTGGTACAGGTTGCCGAAGAACTCGTCGAAGCCGCGGTTGGTCGGCAGGGACTCGTCGAGGTCGCCGAAGTGGTTCTTGCCGAACTGACCGGTGCGGTACCCATGCTCCTTGAGGGCGGTGGCCATGGTGGGATCATCTTCGTGGAGGCCGAACTGCATGCCGGGCAGGCCGACCTTGGACATGCCGGTCCGGTAGACGCTCTGGCCGGTGATGAACGCAGCGCGACCGGCGGTGCAGGACTGCTCACCGTAGTAGTCGGTGAACCGGATGCCCTCGTCCGCGATGCGGTCGATGTTCGGCGTCCGGTAGCCCATGATCCCGTCGGAATAGCAACTCAGGTTCGTGATCCCGATGTCGTCACCCCAGAGGATCAGGATGTTCGGCTTTCCGTTCGGCATGGCGGTTCTCCTCGCGAGATGCTCAGTCGTCAGTCTGCCACCCAGTGTCCGAAACCGGCGTCGGTCTGTGAAGGGGCCTGGCTGCCATCACCCGGGTGAACGTCTTGGCCTCGTCCGGCCGCTCAGGACTCCTCGGTCGGGTCTTCGGGGTCTTCGGCCGGTGGTGATCGGCCACGGGCCATCGTCGAGCCGATCGCAATCAGGAGAACGACGGCCAGGGCGATCCAGATGGCGAGGGGAACCTCGGCCGGTTCGAGGTCGTCGACATCGGATGTGTCGCCGGTGTCGACCTCCGGTTCGGTCTCGTCGGGAGCGTCGCTGGTGCATCGGCTTGCAGGCTGCCAGCGCACGAAGGGGGTTCAAGATCGGGGCCGATCGTCTCGATCGCCCGATCAGCCCTCGGCCAGCCGACCCTCGACGCGGAGTATGAGGAGGCTGACCATCAGTACCCAGGCGGGGAAGGCCATGCGGAGCAGCCGGATCGAGGAACCGCCGACCAGCAGCAGGGCGGCCACGATCCAGGTGACCCAGACCAGCCACCCTGGCATGGCCCTGGTTCGCCTCCAGATCGTCCCGGTCGAGAACATGAAGACGCCGGCCATGCGGAGGGTCACCACCCCGCCAAAGATATCGACCATCGACATGCCGAACAGGAATGCGGAGCCGGCCCGCAGGGATTCGGGGTCGGCCTCGGCACTGGCCAACAGCGCCCCGATGATGGTCACCCAGATGAACAGCCCACCGAGGAACAGCACGCCGCTGCCGACGAAGACCGTGCTGAAGAGCTTGTCCTCCTGATGGCCGATCCGGTCGCGGATCACCCCCATGAACCACCGGAAGGCGATGCCGGCGAACGGGGTGAGGGCGACGGCCAGCTCGACCCGGCCCGCTCGTTCGTCGAGCCAGGACGAATCGTAGGGGGTGGCCAGGGGGATCGAGGTCTGGATCAAGACCATCGTCGTGCCCAGGAGCAGGGAGAACACGATGCCGGCGTAGGCCGCGACTCGCGGCGTTCGCAGCTGTTGCCTGATCAGCGGGCTCCCATCGTCAAGCATGCCGGCGCCGCCGCTCGTCGGCCTTTCGCCCGGGTCCAGGTCGACCGATGACGATCCCAGCCGCTGTCATGACCGCAGAATGGCTCGACCCGGCCGCCCGGACAACGGCCATCTCGTTCTTCACCCGGGTGACCCTCGTGTCAGGTGTTTGACCGATCGGCGGGACCGGGATACGTTTCCGACCTGTACGACCGACTTCGGGCCGAGAGGATGCAGCGATGGCCGACGTGCCAGTCGAACTCGTTGCCGCCGCCCTCGTCAGTGGCATCGCCGTTGGCGCCGGTTCCAACACCGACACCGAACCCGACCGGAGCCCTGGAGGTCGGCAGCGATGACGAGTCGACGTGTCGCATTGGCCGATCAGCAGGTGGTCGACATGCAGAAGGCCTTCTCTGCGGTGCAGGCTGGCCTCGAGCGAGTCGACTCGGTGGTTGGCGCAGCCGAGGCGGTCGGCGGCCGATCGCAGCGGACGACGCGCATCGCCCTGGTGCTCGCCGGCCTCGCCATCCTGGTCGCCGCCCTCTGGTCGTTCAAACGCAACCGCGAGCAGGAGTAAGCGCGTTTCGCCTCATTGCCGGTGGTGAACCAAAAAGGAGCTCGAGCTATGGCCTACCCATCCGAAACCTCGATGTCGACGGGGCCTGCCGTCCTCCCCGACGTTGCCCGCCTCTGGCCTGCGGCCCTGCTGATGGGTCTCCTCACCGCGGCCCTCGGCCTCGTCGTCATCGTGTGGCCGGAGCAGACCCTGACCGTCGTGTCGGTACTCATCGGCCTCCAGCTGCTGATCTTCGGGCTCTTCCGACTCATCAGCGCCTTCTCTCGCAACACCCCGGCACCCGCATTGCTCGGCGTCGTCGGCGTCTTGGGCATGGGAGTCGGCATCGTGGTGCTGCGGAACCCGTTCGCGTCGATCTCGGTGCTGGCCGCCCTCCTCGACCTAGTCTGGATCGTCGGAGGAGCGATCGATC
>JBPCTQ010000379.1:0-6610 GCA_051011595.1 Acidimicrobiales bacterium | reverse complement strand
CTGCAGCAGCCGTCGGTGCTCCTCCTGGATGCGGGTGAGCGTCTCCGACGACTGCCCGAGTAGCGCCTGGGCGTCGCTGATCCGCTGATCGGTGACGCCCATGGCCGCCCGCCGGTGCTCGAGCTCGCGGGTGCGCTCGACGACGGGGCCGAGGGCGGCCGCCATCTGGTCGAAGGCGTCTTCGGCGGCCACCAGCTGTTGGGCGAGCTGGGCGGCCTGGGGGTGCTCGTCGACCCGGACGCCGCCGGTCGAGAAGGCCGAGGCCAGCCACTCGAGGCGGGCCACCTCTCGGTGCACCTGCTGCTCGGCGTCCACGACCTGGGGGTTCGGGTTGGTGGCGATCTCGGCGGCCAGCCAGCGCTCGGTGGCCACGGCCAGCTCGACGTCGGCCACCTGGTCGAATCCCTCCGCACCGGCATCGGCCAGGGCCAGACGCAGGGCGGTGACTGCGGCGTCGCGCACTTCCGGCGACGGCGCGGCCAGTTGCATGGCCCGCAGTTGAGGAACGGGATCGTCGCACTCCCCCACCAGGGCCAGGGCCTGCTGCGAGGCCTGGTCCAGCTCGGTCAGGAGCTGCGCCATACGGGGGTCGGTTTCCATCTGGGAGATGAGGCCGGCCCATGCTTCCTCGACCCGGGCCTGCTCGGCCTCGGCCTGCTGGAGGGCCTCTTGTTGTGGTGTGCGACCGGTGTTGGTCGAAACATCGAGCAGGTAATCCATCCAGGAGGGCTGCCCGATCTCATCGAGCAGTGCCCGTTCGGCCGCCTTGGCCTGCTCGAGCTCCCGTTCGAGACCTCGGCCCTTGAGCCGGCTCGACGTTTTCCGCTCGAGTGACAGGACCCGCTCGTGGGCCTGCTCGAGCGCAGCCACGATGGTCGGATCGTGACCGGCTTCGCGAGCCGCGGCTCGGGTCTCGGCCACCCGTCGTTGGGCGGCATCGAGACGGTCACCCAGCTCTTGCATACCCTGCCCATCGTGGCGGAAGGCACCTTCGAACTGAACCAGGTCTCCTTGGAGCGATTCGAGGCGGTCGGCCAGTGCGTAGGCCACCGGATCGGGGCGAGGACCGGCGAAGGCGCGCTCTCGGGCGACGTCGAGGGCCATCTGCACCGACCCCACGTCGCGGGTGTTGCCTCCCGACAATGCGGCCGCAATCATGCCCAGTCGATGGAGCCGGGCCGACACCCGTTCGATGTCGTGGGCGGCCAGCGCACCGGTGCGGACACGGAGTTCCAGCTCGGTGTCGGTCACCGCGTGGAGCACGGCGGCCAACTGCGTGGGAGCAGGCTGATCGACGATGCCGCCCAGACGGCTGACCTCGGCTTCGAGCTGGGTGATGTACTGACGGTGGCGATCGGACTCGCGAGTCACCGAATAGAGCTCGGCCTTGGCCGATTCCACCGACGCCTCGGCGGCCGCAACGGCCGACTCCGCTCGTTCGAGGGGTGTCGCACCGGCCTCACGACTCTGTCGCTCCAGCTCGTCGCGGTCCCACAACAGATCCTGTGACACCAGGACCGGGTCGAGTCCGGCCTCCAGCTCGAGCATGGCGAACGTGGACCGGTCGGCGTCGAGCAGCAGCCCGTGGGCTTCCAACAGCGCGGCGTAGGCCGGCTGCTCGCCGCTGCACACCATTCGGGCTCCATCCAACATGGCGTGGCGGGTCTCGGGATCGAGCCCGGCCCAGACGGTGAGCCGCGGGTGAAGCGTCAGCGGCTCGGGTTCGAGATGAAAGCGGACGATTCTCACAGAGAGACCATCGGCAGTACCGGTGGCGAAATCCACCAAAACCTGTCTGGACCCGAAATCGGACCGTGGGGTGCCCTACTCGACAGGAATGTGTTCTATGCCGCCGTCGTCGTCATCGTCGCCGGTGGGGCCCCCGGATGCACCGGTGAATCCGGCAACAAAACCCTGCACCACGTCCTGGCCCCGCTCCATCCAGGCCGCCATGGTCTCGTCTTCCTCGAGCGCCTGTTCAGCGGCATCGAGGAAGGTACGAGCCGCTCGCAGCATCTCCTGGGCGGCTTGGCGCAGTCCGTCGAATGTCGGATCGTGGCTGGGTTCGCTCATGACGATCCCACCTGGCCCCCATCGAAGCTGATGCGGAGGGTGCCGTCGTGCATGGCCGCCGACCGCACCGAGCGGCGGCGCAACCCCTCGGGCAGACACAGGTTGCTCCGGTAGGGGCCGACCCCGATGGACAACTCGTCGCCCCGGCGGTGCACCTCCACCTCCCCTGATTCGGCATGGGGGATGTCGACCTCGATGGTGGGGTCGTCGCTCGACAGATCGAGGCGGATCACCTCGTGGGGATGACGATTGCGGCTGGGATCGTCATCGCCATACACCGCTTGGCCGAGACGCCGAAGGGCCTCGAGACCGACCGCTTCGCGGTCGGCCAGCGCGACGGGCATGATCGGCAACGGTGTGAACGCTTCCTCTATCTCGACCAGACGTTCGGCCTGTTCGTCGACCCAGCCCTGTAGGGCCGGACCCACGTCGTCGGGTATCAGCCGGTTCACCACCACGGAGTCGATGCCGTAGCCGAACAGCGACAGGTACCCGTGGGTCCGACGAGCCTCGGCGAGCACCACCCGCTCCGGTGTGGTCACCAGACGGACGCTGGTTCGCTCGTGATCGGTGAGCAGCTGGCGAACCTGGTCGAGGGCCACGGTGAAACGATCGGCAGCCGCGAAGACTTCGTCGTCGGGCACCGGCACATCACTCAGTCGCTGGACGAGTGGTCCCACCATCTTGTTGAGCCGTCGGCTGGGCGGCAGGACCCGGTCGACGTACCAACCGAGGACGGCCGGCAACGACAACAGACGGATGGTCTCGGCGGTCGGACCACAATCCACCACCACCACGTCGTAGTCGCCCGACATGGCGAGCTCTCGCACGTCGGTCAGGGCGAACAGTTCTTCCATTCCCGGGAGTACTGCCAGTTCTTCGGCTTCGAGGGTGGTGGCGCCGGTCCAGGCCAACACGTCGACGAACCAGGCCCGGATGCTCTCCCACGACTGCTCGAGTCGGTTGCGCGCGTCGGGTTCGTACACGGTGAGTCCGGGCAGGACGGCGGTGTGTTCGGTTGCCGCATCGGTGCCGAAGACGTCACTCAACGAATGAGCCGGATCCGACGACACGATCATCACCCGGTCGCCGCGGTCGGCGCTGAGCACCGCGGTGGCCGCAGCCAGGGTGCTCTTCCCGACCCCTCCCTTACCGGTGAAAACCAGGACGCGGGCCGGCGTGCCCACTAGGCGTTCTGACCGGCCTCGACCCGGGACTTGAGCTCGGCAATGGCAGTATGGAGAATCTTGCCCTCGGCTCGGCGACGCACGAATCCCGGGATCGGGACGGCCAGGTCGACCGACAGGTAGTACGTGACTCGACAGGCGCCGGGGTCGCCGTCGACGGCGGCGAACTCGTACTCGCCGTCGAGACGTTTCATGACGTCACCCTGCATGAGACGCCACGAGATCCGCAGTGGATTGGACCCGTAGTTGTAGCGCAGCACGTAGTTGGTGCTGCGGCCCATGGCGGCCGCCCGGAACTCGACCTCGCTGCCCCGGCCGGCGTCGTCGCGAGTGCGGATACGGGCCTCTTTGATGTCGGCGGCCCAGTCCGGGTAGCGCTCGTAGTCGATCGCCAGCTCGTGGCACCGCTCGGGCGAAGCCGCTACCAGGGCGGTGACTGTGGTGGTTTCAGACATGCAGGTTTCCGATCCAACCGAGACGTCGACTCCAACTGTACCGACGGGTCAGCCGTCCTCGGGCTGATGACCGCATCGTATCGCTTCGGCCCGGGGCCGCTCGACGACCGATCATCCGGGTGCCGGCTGGGGCCGGGGTGGGAAGGTGCCGTAGCGGGCCCCCCACCATCCCGAGAGGCCCAGACCGAGCATCGGCACCAGGATCCCGAAGGCCAGCGAGGTGAACGGGGCCAAGCTGGCGGCCAACAACGCCACCACCACCTGAACGGCCAGAGCGCCCAGGAGGTGCATCCGCACCGACCGAGGCGCACAGCCGGCCAGGAAGTACAGGCCACCGACACCGATCAGCTCCTCGCGGCTGCGACCCACGGCCCGAAAGAACGCCGCCAGGAAGGCCACCACACCGATCGCGAACAGAATCAGGTCGATCACCGCGGCCACCGAACGGAACCCCTCGACCACCAGCGCCACCGCTGATGTCACCACGAAGATCCCGGTCAACCACCAGCTCAGACGGATCAGTCTCTGACCCTCGACGGGTTCCTCGTCCATTGCTGCAGTCTCGCATCGAAGACCTGCGCACTGACCAGCCGCTCACTGGGCGAAGTGCGCCAAGAAGGCGGCCTGGAGTCGATCGGCGAGATGGTCGTAGCTGAACTCCTGCTCGGCTCGAGCGCGCCCGGCCCGCCCCATCTTCCGTCGCCGGTGCGGATCGGACAACAGCTCGTCGATGGCTCGGGCTGCGGCATCGACATCGTCGCCCGGATCCACCACCAGCCCGGTTTCTCCGTGGGTGACCGCATCGGTGGCCCCGCCGCTGAAGCCGGCCACCTGGGGCACCCCGGCCGCCGCCGCCTCCACGAACACGATGCCGAACCCCTCCTGTTCGAGCCCACCCCATCGAACCCGGCACAACATGGCGAACAGGTCGGCGGCGCCGTAGAGGCCGGGCAGTTCGTCGCCGTCGACCCGGCCGAGGAGCACGGTGGGCGACCCGCTTCGGTCGATGAGCCGCTGCAGCCGTCGTTGGTCACGACCGGAACCGGAGACGGCAACACGAAGGTCGGGATGGCGCTCGGTGAGCTGGGCCGCCGCCAACACGAGGGTGTCCATTCCTTTGCGGGGGACCAATCGACTGACCGACACCACCAGCGGTCCATCACCCAGCCCGTGCCGCTTGCGCACGTCGACCCGCTCCTGATCGTCGAGGGGGCGGAACCGCTCGGTGTCGACACCGGGGGGTACCACCACCGACGGCAACGATCGACCGGCCGCCCGTTCGGCCTCGGCCCGGGGGTAGTCGCCGGCGGCGATCACCAGATCGGATCGACACAGCACTCGCCGCAACAGTTGCTGGGTGCCCGGAAGCCGTCCGGGCACGGTCACCTCGGCCCCGTGCAGCACCACGGCGTAGGGCCGCTCCAGCGACGGGCCGATTGCACCCAGGGGCAGAGCCGGGTCGAGCACGATGAAGTCGACATCGAGCTCGTCGGCCACCCGGTTGATCCGGCGCACCATGATCGGCGAAGGCAACAACACCGGCTCCCGGGAACGACGCACGGGGTAGTCCTGGCGGGCGTCGAACTGGGCCGCTCCCTTGTAGGGAGTGGTGTAGACGGCGAACGAGTCGGGCGGCAGGCGACGCCACAGTTCCCAGAGGTAGTACTGGATGCCGCCCACCTTCGGCGGGAAGTCGTTGGTGACGAGCAGGTGTCTCATGCCGGCTGCTCACTGGCGATGGCAGCCAGCTCCTGCTCGACCGCCGGAGCCTGATCTCGGGCAACGATTTCGAGCAGATCGGACCGGCCCAGCTTGGCCGCGGTCCAAGCGGCCTGGGCTCGCAGGATCTCGTTGTCGTGTTGCAGGTGGCGAACGATGGTGGCGACGGTTCGTTCGTCGTCGCCTCGGCCGACGTTGCCCAGCACGACCAAGGCGTTTCGACGCAGATAGTCGACGTCGCGTCGGGGGATGTACCAGCGTCCGTGCCGGTCGAGGAGGTCCTGGTCGTCGGCGGCCAGAAGCTCGAGCACGTCGATCCACGCGCCCTGATCGGTGGCGCCGGACGGCGGCGGGTGACGACGGTTGGGCGGACAGACCTCCTGACAGTCGTCACAGCCATAGAGCCGATGGCCGAGCGCCTCGCGGTACTGCCGTGGGAACACGCCGGCGGCCTGCACCAGCCAGGCCAGACACGAGCGGGCATCGACCACCCCAGGGGCCACGATGGCGCCGGTCGGGCAGCCGTCGAGGCAGCGACGACACGGCCCGCAACCATCGGGCACCAGCTCGGCAGCCGGTATCAGCTCGGCGTCGGTGAGTATCGAACCGAGCACCACCCAGCTGCCGAGCCCAGGGATCAAGATGTTCGCGTTCTTTCCGTACCATCCGAGGCCGGCTCGGCGAGCGGCTTCACGGTCGTGAAGGGCGTTGTCGTCGACCAGCAGACGGCTACGGAATCCGTCGGCTCGAAGCTGTTCACCGATCTGATCGAGCGATCGGCGCAGCCGGTCATAGAGACCGTCGTGCACGTAGCGGGCCACGAATCCTTGTGACCCGCCGGGGTGCGGTTGGTCGTCGACGAGGTATTCCAGCGCCCCCACCACCAACGATCGGGCATCGGGCAGCGACCGAGTGGGGTCGGCGGCCACCTCGGGGCGCCGATAAGTGAACGACATGTCGGCGTGAAGGCCCTCGGCTTTGCGCCGTTCGAGCTCGACCCTGGTGTCGGTGAAGGGTTCGGCGCGGCAGACACCGACGGCACTGAGCCCGGCCTGCCGACCGAGGTCGAGCAGCCGGTTGGTGTACGCAGCCGGGTCGGACATGGCGCCATGCTCGCGCACCACATCGCGACGTCGGCCATTGGTGGCTGGAGCCCGACCCGGGCTCGTGCCGCTC